>JAPULD010000432.1 GCA_027295365.1 Planctomycetota bacterium | reverse complement strand
GAGGCGTTGGTCCCCGTCACCAGGACCCGCCCCCCTTCGGCCGCGATACGTTGGGCCGTGGCCTTGCCGATGCCGCCCGACCCACCCGTGATCAGGATGTTCTGGCCGACGAATCGGCCCTCGGGGTTGAAGAATCGGTTCGCGGACGTTTCCGAGCCCGCTGACGTTGATGATGGGGTGGTGATCAAGGATCAAGCCTTTCGACGTACATTTCGATAGAAGATTCTCATACGCACAAGCCTTGGATGATTGCGTGCGGATCGCGTTACGAAGAAGGAGATAATTTTCATCCCGGCCAATCGAAGCGAGGCCCAGCTTCTCACATATCGTGATCGATTGATCCGTCAGTGTTTCGGGCCTTACGCATCGATCGCCCTTAGAATGATGGCCAACCGAAAGGGCATCACGTGATCGAGGAAATGATCGAGGCTTGGGGGGCGAACTGCCGCATGAATCTGAAGCTGATCGACAACATCAGCGATGAGGGATTGAACTGCACGTTGTCGAAGCGGGGTGGCCGGGGCGTACTTGGCGAACTGGCCCACATGCACACCAACCGTGTATGGCAATTGGAAAAGCGAGCGCCGGATCTCGGCAAGGGCTTGGTGAAATACACTGCCAAGGACACACCCACGAGGGCGCAGATTCGCAAGGCGTTCATCGCCTCGGACAAAGCCATGCAGACGTATCTGGTGGATCTGTGTGAAGGCAAGCCAAAGCGTCGAGGTTTCAGGCGAGGGCTGTTCACCACGCTGGCGTATTTCGTCTCCCACGAAAGCCATCACCGGGGCCGCATTTTGTTGACGCTCAAAGTGAGCGGCGAAACGCTCGACAAGGATGCGGTGTACTCATTGTGGGGATGGGATCAGATTTGATTTTTAAAAGGTCTTGTCAGGTGCCACGTCGAGCCACAATGCTTGTGGCACGCATCTAGTCATGAGGCGGATCGACGGACCATCAAATGATGAGTAAAATGACATTATGAATAAATCGCTACCGGTGTTTTATAAATACATGGAACGTCGATATGCACGTCAACTTCGTGCCGGTCGTTTTCTCATAGGAACACTAGGCGATTTTAGAAGGAAAGAAAATTATGGAGATGATATTGGAGATTCTGGCGAAGGGACCAAGACCATATATTCAGACGATGACATGTACGCTGATAGACCAGAATCAATTCCGGAATTCACTAAATCATTTGTAAAGTTGACAGGTCGAGGCAGCTCAATGGTGAACTGCCAGTTCAGCAAGAAAATATATAGTCAGGATATGTTTCTATTTTGCGGATCATGTGAGCTTGATTTAGAGATAATGGACAGGCTCAGTCCCGAATACAATTGTGTATTGAAGATATTGCGTCCGATAGAATTCATCAACGTATTGGCCCAAGCTATCCACAATGTGTCACCGTTGGATCTCAATAACGTGTATTTTGGTCACTGCCAGTATGCCGACCGAGTAATCCACTACTCACAAGATACTGATGTGCCTCCGGCTCTGATAAAGGATACGAAATACGCGTATCAAAAAGAATTGCGTTTTATGTTGACTCCTGAAACAGATTCGATCAATCCAATTGAAGTGACGTCCGTCGAAGCTTCAAAGTATTGCAAATTTGTATCAGCGGCTGAATTGGCCGACGTTACGAAACGTAGGCTAAATTCGTATCGCTTGAATCCAGGGGAGTGAATAGCGCCTAATCCATGAATGTGACTAGTCTTCATCTTTCCGTGTCGCCCAGATCTGCTGTCCGCCCTGGTGCAGAATGAACGCCGGGGCGGGGCCATCGCCGTTGGAAATGTCGAAGACGATGCGGATCTCGGGATCGGGTTCAGCCCGAAATTCACCTTCGCCCTGGTAGAGCAGCTTCAAGGCGTCCTGGCCTTCCCTCTCAGGCTTCAGGTACAGCGCGTCATCCTCAAGATAGATCTTGATGTCAACGTCCATCTGCTCGATGTGATACACCCCTACGAAACTGGCGATCTCTTCCTCACTCAGCGACTTGCTTGCAACCTCCAACGGGATCCCCAGAACTTCACGGGCGATCTGCGTGCCAAGCTTGCCGGCCGAGGCTGCACCGTTGGAGATCACGGCAATATACAGATCATCATCGGGGTAGTACGCCAGCGTGGAATTGAAGCCATGGATGCCTCCATTGTGGCTGATGCGACGATGGCCCTCGAACTCGCCGATGCCCAAACCATATCCATACCCCGTCTCCTCACCATCGTTGAGCGTGTAGGGCGTGCACATCTTCTCCAACGACTCGAGGCTCACGACCATCCCCTTCATGAGCGCCATGTTCCACAACACCAGGTCCCGGGCGGTGCCCAGCAGCATGCCCGCGGCCCCCGGGTTGTCCATGCCGATGAGTTGGTCGTTGACGAGCGTGCCCCCATCCATCCGATACCCTTGGGCGCGATTCGAGATGATCTTGGCGTTGGAATCGCACATTGTGCGCTCCAAGCTCAAGGGCGTGAAGAACTCATCCTGCAAGTACTGGCAATAGGGAACGCCCGAGGCCTGTTCGATGATCGCCCCCAATATGTAATACGCGCTGTTGTTGTAGGCGAATTTCTCGCCCGGCGTGAATTCCAAGGGCACCACGTCCACGTAATCCAGCAACTGCTGAACGCTCAACTCTCGGGTTGAACCCTCTTCCCAGAATTTCGGCACCCCCGTGTAGCTCTTGATGCCCGAAGTGTGGGTGAGCAGATGCTCGATCGTGACCACGTGGTCCTGGGTGGGAAAATCGGGAAAGAACTCGCTCAGTTCGTCATCGAGCGCGAGCTTTCCATCTTCTATGAGCTTCATGACCGCCGCGGCTGTGAATTGCTTGGTCACCGACCCGATGCGAAAGGTCGTCTCGGCGTCGGCCTCGACCTGGTGCTCTACCTCGGCCAGCCCATACCCCTTGGCGAAGATCGTGCCGTCATCGAGGGCCACCGCGACGGAATACCCGACCGCCCCGGTTTCGCTCAGGGCCTGCTCGATCAAGGCGTTGATTTTCGCCAATGTCTCGGTCTGCTCGGGAGAGGCGACTTGCGCCGAAACATGGCTCATGACCAGCAGGAGTCCGCCCACGACGATCAGGTGAGTACGACGCAATCCAAGGCTCATCATTTCGATCCCTTCCCGTATCTGGTTTTCAAGAGACATCCTCTTCTCTTGAGGATGCAACTCTGAATTGTACTGGCCAATACGCTACGCTCCCGGCCTTGAAGTCGCGATTCTCCATCTTCGCCTCCAAGGGCCGGGCCTGTTGATTGCCGCCATGGGGGCCAGGGGGGCTAGTCCTTCGTGTCCGGATCCTCGAGCGTGAACACATCGTCGCCAAGTTCGAGACCCGACTCGACCTCGTCAATGGTCAGGATCATCTTCCCCGACCCGGGGATCTCGATCTCGATGCGCATGGGGCTGCGAATCCCGTCACGTTCCTCGAAGTCGTAATAGGTCGTCGTGATGGAGGTGCGAAGCGAGCCTTCGATCACGATCTGATTCATACGCAGCACATCGCCCAGTTCGGCGTCGATTCTGTATGTGCGGCTCGGCAGGTCGCCCTTCTTGAGGCGGACGACATGGACCGGGCGGTCGTTCAAAGTGTCGCTGGCGACGACCTCGACGGAGTCGAAATAGTCGTTCCAATCACCCTCGACCGCGTCGGGATGACCGAGGATGGCCTGGGCCAGCTCGTCGCCCTTCATCACGTTGAAGCCGCGCAACGAGTTGTAGCGCCACGCTTCATTGCCCTTGGCCACCAGGTCGATGCGACCGAACTTGCCGAAATCCAGGTGGTGGGCGAAGCGGTCATTGCCCTGGGCGTAGATCGTCAGCGTGCCGCGAAGACCGGCCTGGGCGACCCAGATCTCGCCACTGACCTTGGTGCCGCGGCTCGCTTTCATGGCGGCGGTTCGCGCGTCGGTCTTGCGCAGGGCGAGCACCTCGTCAAGGGTCGGGAGTTCGGTATCGAGCGAGTCAACCAGCCGCGTGAAGAGCCTGTCTCCGTCACCGCCATGGAAATTGCAGGATTCGGCCATCCCTTCGGCGTCCGTCTTGAAGGTCGCGCCCTGGTCCGCGCGGGCGCGCAGAGGGGCGTGACCCTCGGCGTCGGGCGTGTGGAACGCCAACCGGTTTCCCTTGTCCTCCATGGTGAGGCGACCCTGCACGATCGAGAGCTTGACCCGCTTGCCTCCTTGGGCGCGAACATAAGTGCCCACGTACTTCTCGAGTTCCAGGGGCGGAACCTCGGGTTCGATTTCGAGCCCCTGGCGCGGGACCTCGAAATTGAAGCCGTTCGTGTGCATGGTCAGGCCGATGACCGCGCCCTGACGGTCGCGCTGGAAGGACACGGCGACCCTATCCGTCAGGGTGGAGATCCACTTGCCAATTATGTCGGGTCGCTTGAGGTCGAACGTCCGTTGGTTGGGGACGTCGAGCGCCAGATGTTCGTCGTTGATCAGGATCTCGAACTCCGTGTCACGGAACTTCGCGAAGTTGGCGATGTAGGTACCGAGGTAATCCTCGAAGTCGACCTCCTCGGCTTCGGTCACGACGCTCTCTTGAGGCCATTCGTCGAGCAAGGCGTCGAAGACGAGTTCGAGCGAGGCCTCCCGAAAGGGTGAGGCGCCGACGTTCATCAAGAGCACGTAGCCCAGGTTCTCCTCGGGCATGAGGCTCACCTGCGCGCTGAAGCCGGCAGTGTTGCCGCCATGTTCGACGACCTTGCGACCGTGGTGCTCCCGAAGCATCCACCCGAGGCCGTAGGACGCACCGTTGCCCATCGCGATCTGGGGTGCCCAGGTTTCGAGGAGACTCTCGGTCGAGATCAGTCGTTTGGCGTCGATCTCGCCCTGGCCGAGTTGAAATCGCATCCACTGCGCCATGTCGAGGACGTTGGAGTTCACCGCTCCGGCCGGAGCGATGCTGTTCAAGTCGAACATCGTCACGTGTTCGAACTGCTCATCGAACTCGTCCCATCGGTACCCGAGGGCCAGGCGTGCATCCTTCTGAGCCTTGGACAGGTCGATTGTGCTCGAACGCATCTTGAGCGGCTCGAAGATGCGCTCGACCATCATCTCGTCCCATGAGCTGCCGGCGGCGATACCCGCTGCCTTGCCCGCGGCGAGGTACGTCACGTTGCAGTAGTGAAAGCCTGCGCGGAAGTCATCCCAGGGCTCCGCGCCAGTGGCGGTGCGCAGCACTTCGTCGCGCGCGACTTTGCCGCCGAACCACAGGGTTCCCATACGCGCGAAACCATGGCGATGGCTGAGCAGATCGCGTAGCGTACACTCGGCGCTCTCGTCGTCGCTGCGAATCTGCAAGTCGAAGTAAGGCAGGTACTTGGTCACCGGATCGTCCCAGCTCGCCTTGCCTTCGTCGACCAGCATTCCGAGAAGCGTGGCGGTGAAGGCCTTCGTCGTGGAGCCGACTCCATAGATCGTGTTCTCGTCGGCTCGCCTCTGGGTGGCGACGTCAGCGAGGCCGAAGCCGCGTGTCCAGATGATTTCATCGTCCTTGACGATGGCAATCGACATGCCGGGGATGTTTGCGTCTTTGCGTGCGGCCTCAAGGGCTACTTCAAGCTTCTCGAGGCGCTGCTCAAGCGTCGGTTCATCGCCCGCGGAAACAATCGTGGTCAGCGTCAGGCAAGCGGCTAGGGAGAGCAGGATACGTGATGTTGACATGAGTGCTCCTGGAAAAAGCGATTCAGGGGTTCGAGCCATCCTCGGTCGAGGATGGGGTGGGTTCGAGAAGAGCTTCGATCTCGCGAATCATTTCGAGATGAAACGTGAGACGCAGACCTTGGCTCTTCATGCAAATTCGTATCATTTTATTGATTAACCACACCGTACGATCTTCTTCCGATTCGAGTGGCCTGGATTTTACCGATCCAATGGCACTGTACCCAAGGGTGGGCGAGGCAACATTCCTTGTTGCCCCGTCATGTTGCGTTTGACGTGCAACACGCGTGCTGAGATGAATCGCACCCTCAAAGTCGCGGCTCGTTACGACGTCAAGCAGAAGTAAACTCACAAGCCAGTGGGAAGTGCAGCACGTACCACGGCCACCCTTGAGAGCAGTGTGCTACCCTCCCGAGATATGAAATCACGTTTTTCCATCTTTACGCTCATCGGTCCCGGGTTGCTCATCGCCGCGACCGGGGTCGGGGCGGGCGATCTGGCCGGGGCAGGCCTGGCGGGAAGCAAGCTGGGGCTGGCGATCCTCTGGGTGGTGTTCGTCGGGGCGTTCTTCAAGTTCGTTCTCACCGAGGGTCTGACCCGCTGGCAACTTGCCACGGGGAGCACGCTGCTGGAAGGCGCGGTTGAACACTTCGGCTGGCCCTTCCGCATCATCTTCGGCGCGTATTTCCTGTTCTGGAGCTACGTCACCGCCGCGGCCATCATGAGTGCGTGCGGCGTGACCATGCAGGCCATTGCGCCGATCTTCGACGATGCCAATGGCAAACTCGTCTACGCACTCGCCCAAAGCCTGATCGGCGTCGCCATCGCCTGGTGGGGCGGCTTCAAGGTCTTCCAGCGATGCATGAGCGTCTGCATCTTCATCATGTTCATCACTGTCATCATCACGGCGGTCCTGCTCAAACCAGATGTGACCGGCGTGCTCAAAGGGCTCTTCACCCCCACCATCCCCGACCTGCAGGGCGAAGGACTCACCTGGACGATCGGGCTGCTGGGCGGAATCGGGGGAACCGTCACCATCCTTTGCTATGGCTACTGGATCCGCGAGGAAGGCCGCACCTCAACCCAATCGCTAAAACTCTGCCGCCTTGATCTCGCTTTGGGGTACATCATGACCGCGTTGTTTGGCCTGGCCATGGTCATCATCGCCTCGGGCACCGACGCAAGTGGCAAGGGCGTGGGCTTCATCATCGCCCTGGCCAATCAACTTGAAACCGCGATCGGACCCGCGGGACGCTGGGTGTTTCTCATCGGGGCCTGGGCCGCGGTCTTCAGCAGTCTGCTGGGTGTCTGGCAGGCGGTGCCCTACCTGTTCGCGGATCTCTGGCGTTTGTCGGTGCGCACGCCGAAAGAGGTGTCTGTTTCAGAGGACGCGAAGCGATCCGACAATCCCGTCGATACGCGCGGCTGGTCCTACCGCGGGTTTCTGATCGTGATGGCGATCGTGCCGCTCATACAGGTTCGCTATTCCTTCGAGCAGGTGCAGCGCAACTATGTCGTGACGGGAGCCTTCTTCATCCCCCTGCTTGCCCTGGGGTTGCTCATCATGAATTCCAAGACCTCCTGGATAGGCGTGAAGCATCGGAATCGCTTGTCAACCACATTCGTTTTCCTGCTGATCCTCGGTTTCTTCGCCTGGGCGGGCTATCGGAAGTTGCGGGGGATGATTTGATGTATCCGGGGGTATTTCGAGTGCAGTTCTGCTCTACCTTTGGGCTATGATGAGGGCATGACGGTTCACGAAGGGCAAGGAAACGTTCAGGCTCCGGTTACGAGTGCGGCGAAGAGCGGCTCGCATCGTGATGAAGTCTTCCAGGGTATGTCCTGCGTCAACACATCGAACAATCCCAACATTCCCATCCTGATGGAGATGGTCGGTGCAATCAGTCGCGCCGAAGAGCCTTCCGAAGTGCTGCGCGACTTCTCCGAGGGTTTAAGGAAACTGGAAGGACCACGTGGGTTCATCTCGATCTCCACGCGAGGCCTGCAGCCGGGGCAATACAAGATCACGCGTCTGCTGGTCGATGATGAGGTGGAACATATGGCCGATGCCGATCCCTGGGCGACATGGGACCAGCTGCCGACCCACGAAGGCGGTTTCATCGGCGAGCTGATCCGCCAGGCGTATCCCGAGATCGTGCATCATGTCTACCTCAAGAACGACCCGGTCCTGGGCAATGCGATTTCAAAGTATGGGTCATTGATCGCGGTCCCGCTCTTCGAGCAGGGCGAACCCATCAACTGGGCGATCATGCTCCGCGAAGAGGCGAAGGGCTACACCGAAAAAGATCTTGAGGATTCGATCCTGCGTTCCAACCTCGTGGGCACCACGGTGCGCAACAAGATGGCCCTCAAGCAGCTTCGCGAGGCCAACGCGGTGATTCGCCACGAGATGAACCAGATCGCGAGGATCCAGAAGGCGCTGCTGCCTCGCGAGCTGCCCGACATTCCGGGCGTCAGGCTCGGCGCGCACTATGAAACCTTCGACACCGCGGGGGGCGACATGTATGACCTCGTGCCGCGGATTCGCTCCGACGATCGCACGACGTTCGACGCCGATGGCCCCTGGGCTCTTTTGGTGGCGGATGCCGCGGGTCATGGACCGGCCGCCGCGACGGTGGTGGCGATGCTCAACGCGATTCTCTATGCCGCGCCCGATGATCTGGAGGGGCCGGGCGAGGTGCTTGCCTTCGCCAACCGGCACCTCGTGGACAAGGGATTCGACGGCACCTTCGTCACAGCGATCCTCACCCACTACTGCCCCGGCACCCGGAAACTCGTCTATGCCAGGGCGGGTCATCCGCCCCTTGTTCACATGACCCCTGCCCCTCAAGGCAATGGCGAACCTCCCATCCTGACGAGGCTGGAAGAGGTGGGGGGCGTTCCCCTGGGTGTGTTACGCGATGTCATCTACGAAGATGCGACGGTGCAACTGAAACCGGGCGACAGCGTCGTGTTCTATACCGATGGGATCACCGAGGCGTTGTCCCCCCAGGGAAAGATGTTCGATGTCAAGGGCATCGAACAATCACTGACCGAATGCACCGGTGAACCCGACTGCGTGATCAGCCACATTACCAACTCGCTGAAGGAGCACGAAGCGGGCGTCCGCCCCAGCGACGACCAGACGATCGTGGTGATGAAGATCGGGGAATTGTAAGGGGATAGGGATTGGGAATGAAGTACGAATGACATATGGTTCGTGGAGGTCTTCCGGTCGATGCGCTGATCCATCGCCTCCGCGTTCTTTGCTTTGCGTCGTCAACGTTATTATCTGCTGACCTTGCCGACTAATTGGAGCGATGGGCAGTCTGAGGCCATCGGGTCAGCCCGGTTCGGAAAAAGGTCGATCAACCCATTGCTCAGTGTGGTGAACACCCACTTCTCCCGGCAAAAAAAGTCAATTACTTCTATTTCTCGACCCGGTTGTGTGTATGTTTAAAGCATCGTTCCGGGTGTTCCTCAGTCAGTGTGCCTCTCCGGTTCAGAGAAGCATCCGAAAGAAAGGGGTGGGCCTATGAAGAGATCTGATTCCAATCGTGCACGACTTCAGCGTTTGACTGGAGTCATTGTGGTCACCTCATTCATGTCCCTTGGACTGCTCGTCGGAACGGGCCAGGCACAGACTCGCCCAACTGTTCCGGATCCACCGAACGAAACGCCGATCCCGAAACCGGATCAGAAAGACATGCGCGTTGCCGAGCAGAAGTTTCGCGCCGCTGGTGAGGGGAATTGGAAGATCACCCGGGATGAGAAGACGTTGCTGCCACGCACGATCTTTGGCGGCAAGTCGAAGGTCTATCCCGGCGATTCCAAGGGGGCGGCGAAAGCCTTTCTTGAGGAACACAAGGTGCTCTTCGGGCTGCAGCGCAAGCACAGCACGATTCATCATGTCGAGTCGAAGACCCTGAAACAGGGCGTGCGTGTCACGTTCATCCAGCGATATCGAAACCTTCAAGTCGTCGATGGGAAGATCCAGGTTCTCGTCGATGCCGAAGGGAGGATCATCCACAGTTCCGCCACGGTCTGGCCGGTGCAGGACGTGAGCCTGACCCCGAAGATCACGCCGATGAAAGCCATCGGAATCGCGATGGATGAAGATCCCCCTTTGGGTGACGTGGTCTGGGCGACGCCTTCATTGGCGATTTATCCGAAGAGCGCGGGTCGATTGGTGTATCTGCTCTCGTATCAATGGGGCGAGACCGTCCTCCCCTGGGAATACGCCGTGGATGCCGAGAATGGTGAACTGCTCGAAGTGCGCCGGCGCGTCAAGAATGAAGATCCGATCAAGATGGATCCGCCCACCAGGCGATCGGTCGCCCGCGCGACGAAAAAGACTCCCCCGAGGATGATCCGGCTCGGCACCGCCCCGAGCGAGCGTCGGGCCCCGACCCTGATCCCGGCCGGTGTCCTCGGGCCGTGTGATCGACAGTGGGAAATCGTCGGGCTGGTCGGTGAAACCATCGTGACTGAAGCCGGTTCACCAGACGATCAATACGACGTCATCATCGACATGGGGGTGAGCAGTTTCGGCTCCGACGAATTCGGCTTTCAACTGGAGGACATCTACGGGGCGGGGATCCAGTTGCTGCCCTGTTACCAGTACACGATCACCTACGACTGGGATCTCTTCACCTGGGACTCGTACAACTTTCCAGTCAAGGGTCCAGGGGGTACGGGCTATTGGGATGTGTTCTTCGTCCACGTCAACTCCGTTGAGTTCTGGTGGAACATCGTCTTCCCCCAGGGGATCGCCGAGCACGCGTGCGACACGATCTACAATCCCGTCGGGCTCGTCGACCTGCCGGGGCCTCTCTGGTCGTTCGGCGGCAACGATTGGGACGACTCCGTGCTGTGTTCCAACAGTGGCATCTTCGGTTTCACGTACACCGAGCCGGACACGAACAAGGTCGTGTACCTGTCCGTGGGCCTGGACACGCTCATCACGGGGGACGTGGACGGGCTCTATCCCTCCTGGGGCACGTTCAACGTACTTATCGAAGCCGACACCACCAAACTCTTCGACCCCAATCCGGTCACCACGCTGAACGACGGCACGCTCGCCGACAACAACGACGCGAACAGCGCTACACCGTGCGGGGGGTACACGAACGTCACGCTTCAGAGGCTGAACACGCCCGCGGCGGGGCAGCCCTGGGTGCTGGTCGGAGATTACGTTTCGATCGCCTCCCTGGCCATTCCCCCCAACTGCACCGGCGACACACCCATCGCCTTCACCCCGCCCACTTCACGGACGTCGATCTTCCCCTACCTCCGCGACTGCGACGCGTTCGAGGGCGTCATGTGCTACCACCACATCACCCAGAACCAGATCTACATCCAGTCGCTGGGATTCGCCAACATCAACAACCGGTCCATCCAGGTCGATCCGCACGCCATCTCCGAGGACAACTCCTTCTACTGCCCCGACGGCTCCGGAACCGGTTCGCTGTTCTTCGGCGACGGTGGCGTGGACGACGGCGAGGACGCGGACGTCATCCTGCACGAGTACGGCCACTCCATGCAGGACAATCAGAACGTCGGGGCATTCAGCGGAGCCGGCGGCTTCGGCTTCGGTGACGAGACCGGCGCCATCGGCGAGGGCTTTGGCGACTACTGGGCCTGCAGCAACTTCAACGCCCAGAACCTGTCCAGCGGCTTCAATCCCGCCTTCTTCGCGGAATGGGATGCCCCCCCCATGGGACTGCGCCAAATCAACAAGAACAAGATCTATCCCGCCGCGATGGTCAACCAGATCCATACGGACGGTGAGATCTGGTCCGGTGCGCTGTGGCAACTCTTCCAGACCCTGGGCAAGACCATCACCGACACCCGCGTGCTCGACAGCCATTTTCTGGTCCCCAACAATCCGACCTTCGCCGACAACGCCGAGGCGATGATGTTCAGCGAGTATCTCGTCACCGGCGGGGTCAACGCCGCCACCATTGCGGGTGTGTTCGCCGATCGGGGCATCTTCCAGCGATTGAACGTCAAGTCCCTCGCGCCCGGAGCCGCCATCACCGTCGGGATCTCGGATCAACTCCTCGACGGGGACGGCACCGCGACTTTCACCCGGATCTACAAATACAACGAAGTCGTCACGCTTACCGCCCCGGTCACGCACAAATCTATTGCATTCAAGCGATGGAAACTCAACGGATCGCTGCAACCGATTGGACAGGTCGCACTGAACGTGACCATGACGCAAACCCACACTGCGATCGCGTTGTACGATTCAATCCCCGGCGACGTGGATGACGACGGAGTCGTGAACGTGCCGGATCTCCTCACGCTGTTGGCCGACTGGGGACCCTGCCCGGCCCCCTGCCCCGCCGACATCGACGGCAACGGGGTCGTCGATGTCAACGACCTGCTGACACTGCTGGCGAATTGGGGATGAGTTGATGGATCCAACCCATCGAGACAAGCAGTCAAACTCGCCGGGTCTAACCGATCAAGAGTGACCTCTTCGGGTCCGTTGAGTGATCCTCTTGGGTGAATTCCCAACAAACTCTGCATGTCGGATGGCGATCGATTTCCGACATGACAACTTTGTCGGCATACCTTAAATTTGAATCAGTCGCATAGGCGAACACATTTCTGCCGCGGGAAACAAGCTTTCTCCCCGCCCCCGGAATCCACCCCCGGAACTCCGGGAACCCCCGGATTCTCTGGAGCTTTCAAGGCGTGGGGAACCATGATAAGGAGCACCTCATGAGACGCGCGATCATTCTGTTTATTGTTGTGATGGCTTTTATAGGCCTGGGCATTTTCCTGAACACCTTGGCGTATGGCATTGCCGACAGCGAGGAGACGAGGATCAAACTCCTCAACGAGTTGGAAGGCTCCCAAGTGTTTCAGGACCATCGCGAACTGCTGATGGAGACGATCGAACGTGAGCACGAGGCGATCTTCGAGCGCACGCTGAAGCGCAGCCGCAAGGGATTCGATTGGGAAGGCTACCGGACGACGATGTATTTCAAGCTGACCGCCGCGCTGACGGAGAAGGGGGAGACGGAAGCGGTGTCGAAGCTGGACCAATACCGAGCCGGGCGCTAAGGGGGAGGGGACGATCACTCAAGAGCATGGAAAAAGCTCTAGGGTGCATCGCCTCGCCATTTACATTATTGAATGCAAATATTTCCAATTGTCTAATCTAGAAAGGCTTGAGATAAATAGTAATAGATCTTGAATTTCGAGTGGGTTAATTAATTAGTTTTTCAACTCTGTCTTTGTCTAAGGCACTTCTATTTTTCATTATTTCAAGAGCGTGGTTTAGTTTTTCAAGGACTGATATTTCAATTTCATTGTCGCCATGAAATCGATTCTTGAAATTTCTAACTAATTGGATTACTTGGCCATCGTTTTCATTTGTCAGCCAGTTAACAAAATCACTAGCTTCAAAATGGCCTAGGCGATTTACTTCTTCTGGGGTCCAACTATTGCTGCCAGCAAGGGATTTGAAAATTTCTAAAAGCGTGTATTTTTTTCCCTTGGCACCAGCCTTCTCCAAAATACGATCGATCAATTCTCTAGGCATATTTGGATGCGTGAGATCTCGTTCACGGATCTCTTCATTTTCAGACACATATTTTTCAATTGAATCATCAAGTAATTTATCTAAGTCAATCTCTGGTGACATATCAGAAAGAAATTTAATTGATTCAGAAACATGATAGAGTGATAGGTCTTTAGCATGTGTCTTTATGAATTCTTGAAGTTGTGAAATAAATTCATCCTGCTTTATGGCGAAATTGTCACTATATTTTTTCCATGTATCCCAATATTTCCCCTCAACGTTACCTTTTTGATATGCAGTTTCTGCTGCGTCTAGCAGCTCTTTGTAATCGAGAAAATTGACGTATCCATTGGTTAGATAGTTTGCAATGATGATATCTTGGTCTTCTGCCCTATATTCTAAGATTTTCAGGATATCAAGTGATCCATCTTCGTTCTCATCGGTGGGGCCATTTTTATAGGTAGAGAGCAGTCGAGCTAGTGTATTTTCTTTTGTTAATTCTGCTAGTTTGTATTTCTTTCCATAAGCATGGTAAATTATTGCCATCTTAGTGCATTTTAGCATAAAAGCATTATTGAGGTGGGTGTAATTATTACTGATGAATTCATAAAAGTATTCTTGGGCCCACTTTACGCGTTGCATGATTCGGATGTTATTCAAATTAAGTAATTGAAAAACTTCACGAGTACTATGGTCAATCCCTTTTGGCCAGATGATTGACAGATTTGAATCAATTGAAGGCATATACGAAAGTTCGAGATCAAAAACCTTGTCTCGATACTCATTGAATTTATTTAGATTAATTTCATCTAATCCTTCATCATTATGTATGAGTATGATTTTACAACCTTTTTCCTCTTTGAGGTGTGTTATTAATCCCAGTAATGAAGACATGGAAATATCCTCTTCTTTTCTTTCTAGGTCATCAAAACATATCAACATATTTTTAAACAAATTGTTTTCAAGGTAGTCAGATATAAAGTCTGTAGAATCTAAGTAAGGCAAATTTAAAGATTTTAGAATTTTAATGTGTGGTTTTAGCTTATCGATATGGCGATATCGAGATTTGTTATCAGTGGGTTTATAGTTATTGAAAATACTAGTTTTGATATCTGAAATAGTAGAAGCACCAAAAACGGAAACATATGAATAGGCTTGAAAGCTATCTTTTAATACATCCATATTATCCCTAACGAATTTGTGCCAGTAAAATGTTTTACCAATTCCCCATTGGCCTTTGAAAATTGCAGACTTATAAATGTCTTTACAGATGAATTCTTTTAATGTGTCTGATGTCACATTCATATCATTTTCTTGCATGTGTGTAAGCCAGTGTTGCTTGGGGTTTTGACGGCTATTCAATGCAAAGTGTGCATCGAACAGACACTATAATTGTCATAATCCGCCAGAAGGCCCCGGCCTTGCCTCGAAAGGAAGGTGCCTTCAGGTTGAAATTGTAGCAGAAAAGGGAGGAGGTGGCGGGTTACAGGTGACGGGTGGTAGGTGGGGAAATATAGAGAGATCAGGGCTGAGAGGCTTGTTTCACGTGCTTACTGGTCCATACAGCGGAACCCGCGGTCGGCAACCTATTCACTCCCCCTTGTAATACCTCAGCGCGTCTTCCAACCCTTGCTCATAACTCACGATGGGTTCGTACCCCAGCAATTCATTTGCAAGTTTAATGCTCGCGTGGCTGTGCAGAACTTCGCCTGGCCTTGGGGGAGCGTACTCGAGCTTTGGTTTCACCCCCAGCTTCTCGCTCATCGCCTCGACGACACTTGACAAGGTTCGCGTGGCCCCCGTCGCGACGTTGATCGCTTCGCCCTTGAGGGGTTTGTCGCACAGACCCGCCAGCAGGTTCGCGTGCACCGCGTTGCTGACGTGTGTGAAGTCCCTCGTTTGCGAACCGTCGCCATAGATCGTCATGGGTTTGCCTTGCAGCATGGCGATGGCGAATTTTGGGATGACGGCCGCGTATGGGGAATCGGGACGCTGATGGGGGCCGAAGATGTTGAAGTAGCGCAGGGCGATGGTGGAGAGGTCGTAGCAGTTCGCCCACGCGCTGAGCAGGTGCTCGCCGGTTATCTTGGAAACCGCATAGGGGGACTTGGGGTCGGGACGCATGGTCTCGACCTTGGGCGACTGGGCCTGTTCGCCATAAACGCTGCTGGATGACGCGGCGACGATTCTTCGCACCCCATGCTTTCGGGCTGCCTCGAGCAGGCGAAACGTGCCGGTCGTATTGACTTCGTGATACAGGGCAGGCTCAGCCACGCTCCTGGGCACGGAAGTCAGCGCGGCTTGATGGAAGACGACCTGCACGCCATCGAGGGCCTGCTGCAGCGCGGCGGGATCGAGGATCGAACCCTTGATCAATTTCACGTTGTCGCCCAGGCCATCGAGGTTTGATTCGAGTCCCTGGGAGAGATCGTCGATCACGCGGACCTTGGCCCCGAGATCGGCCAAGGCATGGGTGAGCGTGGAGCCGATGAAACCTGCGCCCCCAGTCACGCAGACTTTCATCTCGCGATAGTCGGCGTGCGTTTCGAACTGATCAGGGGTGAGCGGCATGGAAGATCATCATGGGCCGTGAGCTTGCGACTCGCAATATCAAGATGGGGGATTTATTGGTTGAAGGTGAGATGACGCGATCATTCGATACTCTCGCCATCACTTCAAGGTTCACGAAGGTCTGAGTTCAGCGATCGCCCTCTTGCTCATCCAACCGCGAGGCGGCATCCTCATCGATCACGGGGAGAGTGGCCGGGGTTGGTTCTGCTTCAGGCGCGGCGGCGGGAAGTTCCACCTGCTTGGGGGGAACATAGTTGGGCGGGGGAATGTCCACCTTGATCCGCCACAGCCTCGAACTCAGCACCGTCCAGCCTTCCACCAGTTTCCTGCGGAACTTGATGGTCACCATCTCGTAGATGCGGCTGGGTCTCGGGTAGACCAGATCGACCTCGGCCTCGCCCCCCCTGACCCGAAGTTCGAGGATGTGATACGCCTTCTCGCTCGGGTCGATTTGGGGATGGCCCGCTCCCAGCTTGCGGATGATCCGGTCGTAGATCTCGGCCGGGACGCCCGGGGGGAGGTTGATGGCGAAATCCTTGAGACCACTTCCATAATGATCGTGGGCGAAACGGATGGATTCGAGCATCAGCGTTGGATAGGGCTCGTAGCCGGGATTTGTCATGTTGCCGGTGATTTCAACCGGGGGGTAGGTGGAGAATGTGTTGCAACTGGTCAGGCCAAACAGCACACCCACCAGCATGGACAACGCCAGGGCTGGCATGAGGCGTGAGGAACCCGGTTTTCGAAGCGATCGAACCATCTGTATTCTCCTTGAGCGACAAGTCAGTGTATCACCTGCCCCCGAGGCAGTTGAGTGGTCTACGCTTAATAACGAGTTACCCCCCCGGAATCCCCGGCCCCCGGAACCCCCGGCTCCGGAATCACGGCCCCGGATTGCCCCACCCTCCGGAAGATCAACACACTGGTTACTCAAACGCTCTTCGAGAAGGATTAGAAATGGATCGAGAAACACCCCGCCGCATTGTCATTGGCATCACCGGGGCCAGCGGTGCGCCGTATGCGATGCGAACGATGGAGTTGCTGGCGGAGGCGGGGGTGGAGATTCATCTGACGGTGACGAAACTGGGGCGGCGATTGCTGGCCGACGAATTGGGCCTTAAGACACTTGATCTCGATGCGTTGACGGCGGGTCATGGCGATCGGGTGGTCCTGCACAACGATAGCGATCTGGGGGCGACCATCGCCTCGGGAAGTTTCTTGCATCAGGGCATGATCATCGTGCCATGCTCGGGCAACACCGTGGGTGCTATCGCCTCGGGGATCACGAACACGTTGGTGCAGCGAGCCGCGGCGGTGACGCTCAAGGAAAGGCGCAGGCTGATTCTTGCGCATCGCGAGACGCCCCTGAGCCACATCGATATTCTGAATCTGGGCAAGCTCAGCGAAGCGGGCGCAATCTTCGCCCCCTTGTCGCCCGGGTTCTATCTGCAGCCCCGGACGGTCGAGGACCTGGTCGATTTCATGGCGGGCAAGCTGCTGGACCTAGTGGGCGTCGAACACAACCTGGAGACGAGGTGGGACGAGCACGTTTCTGATAAACAGGCCGGGACGACCTGAAAGAACGCGAAGACTGTTGGAGACGCGGCTCGGGCAACGAGTATGATGGCAAGTCATGATCGATTGGATTGATGCATTGATCGGGTTGGGGATCGGCGCCGGGCTGGGGGGTGCGGTGGCCACTTTATGGATGATGAGCCGTCGAGGAGAGGCTCAGGGGGACATGGCAAACCTCAAGGCCAGGGCGGAACTGCTTGAGCAACAGGCGCGGGACGACGACGAAGCCTTGCGCGAGGGGCGGCAACAGACCCTGGAGGCCAACGAGCGACGCGAAGTGGCCCAGCGGGAACTGGCGACGCTGACCGAGCGGCTGGTGGTGAAGGAAAAGCAATTCGAGGAGCAAAGGCAGCTCCTGGGTGATGCCAAGAAGGAACTGGCCGACACGTTCACCGCGTTGGGGGCCAAGGCCCTGGCCGCGAACAACGAGCAGTTCATCGAGCTGGCCAAGAAGGTGCTTGAGACGCAGATGACCTCGGCCAAAGGGGATGTCGAGAAGCGTCAGCTGGCGATCGACAATCTCGTCAAGCCCATCAAGGAATTGCTGGAGAAGCAGAACCTTGCGGTGACGGAAATCGAGAAGAAACGCGATGTGGCCTACAAGGGCCTCGAAGAGCAGATCAAGATGATCGCGGCCTCCCATGAGAAACTCGACACCCAGACCGGCAAGCTCGTCAGCGCACTGCGTCGTCCCGAACAGCGAGGCCGTTGGGGCGAGATGCAGTTGCGGAACGTCGTCGAGATGGCGGGGATGACGGAGCATTGCGATTTCGAGGAACAGCCACAGACCGACGATCCCACGACGCGAGATCGCCCCGATTTAGTGGTCAGGGTGCCGGGGGGTGGCGTCATCGTTGTCGATTCGAAGGTTGCGATGGATGCGTATCTTGATGCCTTGGAACCAGAGTCTGACCATGCGGAACGATTAAAGGCACACGCGAAGCAGGTCCAGGACCACGTCACCAGACTAGCGAGCAAGAAGTATTGGAGTCAGTTCGAACACACACCCGACTTCGTCGTCATGTTCATGCCCCTGGAGGCGGGATTGTATGCCGCCATGCAAGTGGCGCCTGACTTGCAGTCGAAGGCCATGCAGGATCACGTGATCGTCACGTCCCCGACGATCCTGGTGGCGCTTCTGAAAACCATTGCGTATGGATGGCATCAGGACGCGGCGGCGGCGAACGCGAAACAGATCACCGAAGTCGGCAAGGAACTGTACAGTCGCCTGCGGGTGTTCGTGACTCACTTCGAGAAGGTGGGCGACAGTCTGGGCAAGGCCAACAAGTCCTACAACGCCGCCGTGGGTTCGCTGGAACGCAATCTGCTCACCAGCACCCGCCGTCTCAAGGAATTGAACGCGACCACGGAGCTGGAGATTGATCCACCCGTCCCGGTCGAGATCGATATTCGCCCGATCACGACCACTGAATTGAAATCGCTCCCCGAAGAGATCGTCACTCGGTCGTCGGACCCGTGATGTCCCCTTCATCCTCATCGCCCTCAGATTCGGAATCGGAATCGTCGCTCGTGATCAGGTTCGACTCGGGCTGCTGTTGTTGAATCAGCGCGTTCGATTCGGGGCTGCCTTGCTGGGGACCCTTGGCCAGGCGATCGTCTGGGGCGTTGGTTTCCACCGGTTTGCATTTCGCGGGATCGATCTTCGCGACGATCTCCTCAGGGGTAGGCTCGCGGAGTAGGACGCGATCGCCCGCGTCGAGGCCCTCGCTGATCTCGATGTAGAGTTCCGAAGCCCGGTTGAATGCGACCTTGCGTTGCGAGAAACCCGAACCATCCGGGACATACACGAAGGTCGCGGCTCCCTGGCGATGCACCGCCTGAAGGGGGATGTGCAAGGCCTGATCGATCCGGTCGATCATGATGTCGGCCTGACAACGCATGGATGGTTTCAAATCGAGGGTGTTGTCGCCATCTAGCCTGATCCGAACGGTGTAATCGCGACGATTGGGATCGCGCCAGCCGCCATTCTCGGCCAAGACGCCGATGCTTTCGACGACCCCAGTGAGCACATCGTCGGGGGACGCATCGCACGTGATGGTCGCGGTCTGCCCCGGCTGAATCTGACCGCTCAGCGCCTCGTTGATCTTGACCTCGGCGATCATCTGCGACGTGTCGGGCAGGATCATGATGAGCTGGTTGTGCCACATCTCGGTCCCGACCTGGATGTTCATACCCCGGTCCCGCATCCACCTGAATCCTTCAAGGCTTGACGCGTAGACGACAAGCCCATCCTGGGGGGCCTCGATGGAGCAGGCGATGAGTTGTTTCTTGTGCCGTTCCAAGCGATCCAATTTGCTGTCGAGTCGGCGCTGGCGGGAGACGACGTCACTTTCGGATTGACGGACTTGCGCATCCTGTCTGGCCTTGACGCGTTCGTATTCCTTCTTGGACTGTTCGAGATTGGAGACCTTCTGCTTCTGCTGCTTCTGGAATTCGTACTTCTCGTAGACTTCAATGTCGAGCTTGGCTTGTTTATGTCGGGCCTTCGCTTCAACCAATGAAATCTGGTCCTGCTTGAATTCATCAAGGCTTATGAATTCCTGCTCGTATAACCTTTGGGAAGCTTCAAAGCGTTCCTGAAGACGGTTGTAATTCAGTTCCGCGGTTTCCATCGCGAGAGCAAGATCCTGACGGCGGGTGACCACCTCCCCCTTCTCCCAACCCTTGAGATCCAATTCCGCCAATTCAATCTTCAGTTTGGCTTTCTCGTTTTCCGAATCCCGGGTCTTCTTGCGAATTTCCAGTTCCGCCTGGACATTCTCCAAATCATTTCTGGAGCTGTTCACGGATTCCTCGGCATCGTCGAGTCGGTTTTGAATCTCTTCATCGTTGAATCGAATCAGGATGTCGCCCTTGCTGACAATCGTTCCCTCCTCGACGATCTCGGTGATGACGGCTCTTGATTCGAGTTGATTCTTGATCTCAGTCTGGTTCTTGGCGACCAATTCACCCGTGGTGGGAATGATGATTTCAAAATTGCCCCGGACGACCTCGAAGAGATCCATATCGCCTTGGTCGGGTGTTTGATTTGAAGAACTCGGCAAGTACCGCGCCCCGATGGCGATTGCCCCCAACATCAGGATCGCCACGACTACGCTCAGGGAGGAGATTCCGCGCCGAGGGTGAATCGTTCGAAACTTGTGATGCTTTGGCGAGTGTGATCCCTGCATGGCGCTGTCCTCAATGAGGGTCTCTCCTTTGTACCCCTCGGATATGACGAAGTTGGACGTTCAACCTCTTGTATTTGGTATTAACGCATTAACCGCCATTTTATCTCGGCAAAAAGAAGGACTTCGTCGAAGATTTGGTGAATTGAAAAAGTCGCTGGTTCCTCGAAGCTGTATCGGTAAGTACTTACTGGCCCGATTCAGTGCTTGAATCATTCCCTGAGCGTCGATTTTTGTCACCGGAGCGATCGTGGCCACCATTCGAGCCCCTGCCTTGATGGGCTGGCGGTTGGGCAGATGAAGCATCAGTACCACCACGCGATGCATCGCCTCGGTTTTCATCAGGACCGAATGTGGAAGGCGGAGCCAATGGGTTCACGGGACCCGCGGGAATGTCCAGCATCGCCACGATATCCTTGGGGTTTGGCTCCCTCATCAGGACAATTTGGCCGGCGTCCAGGCCATTCAGCACTTCGACATAGAGTTCTGAAGCCTGACCAATGTCTATCTTGTTCTGGGAATAGCCTCGGCCATCGGGAATCCAGACGAACGCGGCCGGCCCCTGGCGATGCACCGCCTGAATCGGCACGTACGTGGCATCATCCACTCGACCGACATTGATGTCGGCCCGGCATCGCATGGAGGGCTTGAGGCCCTGGCTGCGATCGTAGTTCTCGATCAGGATCTTTACGGTGTAATCGCGTCGGTGGGGATCGCGCCAGCCTCCCGTTTCCGCCAGCACGCCAACGCTGAAGACCCTGCCTCTCAGCATGAGATCGGGCTTGGCATCGGAGACGATGGTGGCCATCTGGCCATTCATGATCTGACCACTGAGGGCTTCGTTCACCTTCACCTCGGCAATCATCTCCGACGTATCGGGGAGGATCATGATGGTTTTCTTGGATGAGACATCGGTGCCCACCATGGGGGGGGCATCATTGCTCCGGCCATGACCTCCGGTGTTGAGGCTTGAGGTGTAGATGACCAGACCCGATGTGGGCGCGATGATGGTGCAGAGCTTGAGTTGGTTCTGCCACTTCTGGAGTCGTTCTTTGCGACTGTTGAGAAGCCGATCGGCGCTGCGGACATCGCTCTCGGCGCTGCTGACATTGGCATCGTTGCGTTGCTGGATGCGATCCCGCTCGTCAATGGCCTGTTGTCGATCCGATTCCTTCTGCTCACGCTGCTGCTTGTACTCGTATTTCTCGTAGATTTCGATGTCGAGCTGGGCCTGCTTGAGCCGTGTCTCGGCCCTCACGAGGGCAATTTCATCCTGCTTGAACTCGTCGAGGCTGATGAACTCCTGCTCGTACAGACGCTTCGAGGCCTTGAAGCGGTCCTTCAAACGATCGTATTCCATAAGGGTCGTCTTTTGCTCGAGATCAAGATTCTGTCGCATCTCGACGACTTGGCCTTCCTCCCACGATAGCAAAGCCAGCTCGGTCAACGTGATGTCAAGATCGGCTTTCGCCAAGTCCGACTCGCGGGTCTTCTTCCGGATCTCCAGGCTGGCCTTCGCATTTTCGAGTTGGTTGATCGCGTTGTCCCGCGCATCCTCGGCATCGTCGATTTTCGTGCGCACGCCTTCGTCGTTGAACTGGATGAGCAAATCACCTTGCTTGACCTCGACGCCTTCGTCGACGATCTGGATGATCGTCGCCCTTTGCTCCATCTCGTTTCGAATTTCAGTTTCACTGATCGCAGCGAGCTCGCCCGACGCGGGAATGATGATGTCGAATCCACCTTGGCGAGTCTCGAACAGGTCGATCGAGTCTACGCTGTCGGCAATATTCGCTTGTCGAGTCATCCACCAACCCCCCATGGCGATGGTGGCCAGGAAGAGCACAAAGAGAGCAACGCTCATCATGGACAGGCCGCGTCGTGAACTGCTTCGTCGTGTCATTGTTTCACCTGAAAGTTCGGGCAATCATCTATCGCAGAAAACGTGGGGAGGGTCTCGGTCTGTCCTGATGTCTGAAAAACCGATCCTCAGAAAAACATGTCTCAAGAACCCAAAAGTTTACACCATGTTTCTGACCGAAGCCAAAAAGAACGAGCGTCACCCTGGATGGAGACGCTCGGCAAACCTACTTGAATTGGAGCCGATTGAATCCATTTATTGAGTCCCATCGCCTTCGGGTTGTTGATGGGATTCGCCTTCAGAATGACCACCCGCCCCGTTTTGCCGCTTCTTGATGCGGTCCTCCATGGCCTTTTTCTGCTCGGGGGTCATGTTTTCCATCATCTTCTCAATCTGTTCGGCGGACGGACGTCCGCGTCCCGATTGACCTCGCCGGGAAGGTTGGGGTTGATTGGTCTGGTCTTGATTGGAGTGACCAGCCGAATGTTCCGTGGTCTGTTCCGAGGAAAGCTCCAGACTCGCGATGGATCCTGCCGCCGGAATGTCCAGCATCGCTTCGATTTCCTTTGGCTCGGGGGAACGCAGGAGCACGTGATCGCCCAGCTCCACCCCTTCCAGAAGCTCGACGTACAATTCCGAGGCTCGACCCGTCTTGACTTGACGTTGTGAATAGCCTCGTCCATCGGGAACCCAGACATAAGCGACCGGACCTTGCCGATGGATCGCCTGAATCGGGACGTACATGGCGTCCCGGACGTTCCCGACGTTGATGTCGGCCCGGCAGCGCATGGAGGGCTTGAGTCGGGAGGCCAACTCGCTTGGGTCGATCGCAATCTTGATGGTGTAATCGCGTCGGGTCGGATCTCGCCAGCCGCCACTTTCGGCCAGCACCCCCACGCTGTAGATCTCACCGGCAAAGACGGTGTCGGGGAAGGCGTCGGTCACGATGGTCGTGAGCTGACCTCGCTTGATCATGCCGCTGAGGGCTTCGTTGACTTTGACCTCGGCAATCATCTGACTTGTATCGGGCAGAATCATGATGGTCCGCATGGATTGCACTTCGGTGCCGATCATGGGTGGATCTTCGTCGCGCCGGCCCATCCCCCCGGTCGAGAGACTTGAGGCGTAGACGACCAAGCCATCCGACGGCGCGATGATTTCGCACAATCCGAGCTGATGCGTCCACTTGTCCAGTCTTTCCCGGCGGCTTTGGACTTGTCGCTCGGCGCCCTTCACATCGCTCTCGACGCTTCGCACTTCAGCGTCTTGGCGTTGCTGCGTCCGATCACGTTCTTCGACGGCCTGAACACGATCAGACTTGTTCTTCTCGAATTGTTGTTTGTATTCGTACTTCTCGTAGATCTCGATGTCGAGGTTCGCCTGCTTGAGTCTCGTCTCGGCGCGGACCAACGAGATTTCATCCTGCTTGTACTCGTCGAGGCTGATGAATTCCTGAATGTAGAGTCGCTCCGACGCGACGAACCGATCCTGAAGTCGATCGAATTCCATCTGGGCGGTCTTCAACTCCAGCGCCAGGTCCTGTCGCGTCTCGACGACCTCGCCTTCCTTCCAGGATTGCAGGGCCAGACCGGTCAGGGTGATTTCCAGGTCAGCCTTGGCCAGTTCCGACTCGCGGGTCTTCTTGCGAATCTCCAGCGTGGCCTTGGTGTTTTCGAGTCGATTGATCGCGCTGTCCAGCGAATCCTCGGCGTCCTTGATGTTGTTGAGGATGGTCTCGTCGTTGAATTTCAGAAGCACCTCGCCCGCCTTGATTCGAATCCCTTCATCGACGACATACGTGATCGTGGCCCTTTGCTCCATCTCGTTGCGGATCTCGATCTGGCGGATCGCGGCCAGTTCACCTGTGGTCGGGATGATGACGTCAAAACTTCCCTTTTGAACGGTGAAGGTATCCATCGCCATGATCGAAGAGTCGATGGCGGCACCGCGCTTGAAGAACCACAGGCTGCTGGCGGCGAGCCCGATCAGCACGATGACAATGAGCATGGCACTGGTCGCCATGCCTCTCTGGGTCTGCTTATTAATGAGTCCGTCCGACGTCCTCTATCTGCATTTGAGCTCTGGCCAAGTCTTCGCCATTGTTTATTGAACCAGAATCCTTGTTCCGGGATGACCTGAATCTCCAAGATCGTCCGGAATAATAGGCGACATCCGGTCAAGAACCGCTTTCATCGAGTGGAGCCAGGTCCAGAATGGGGTTATCAGCCTCATCGTCACCCTCGGTGGGATCTTTCGGAGTGATCACCATGCCCTGGAGAGGCAGAATCGTCCCATTGTCGTCTACACGAAGCTGTCCCGAATCACGTAAGTAGAAAAGAATGGCGATTTCGAGGTCGCGTTTCGCTCGATCGCGACCATCCTTGGCCTCGATCTGATCATCGATCGCATCCACCATCGCTCGGGCATCTGCCCGATCCGGGGCGGCCAGAATACTCGCGATGCCCTGATTGGCGATTTCGACGCCACGTTCCTGGATATCCAGACTGAAAAGAGCAGCATCAATGCTTCGTACCGCGGCCCTGACTTCCGTCGCCACACCATCTCGGAATTGCTCATATCGGCGACGGGATCGCTCCAAGTTGATCTGGGCTTGCCGAACGTTGATCCTCTCGATCTCCCGATCGAGAGGCAGGCCAAACGTAATCCCCGTCCGAAAGTCCATGTCATCAGGTGAGAAATCAAAGTCTCCATTGTCCCGATCCGGGTCGGTCGGAAAGGTGACCGAGGCATCAAAATCAAGGTCAGGCAGCAAGTCGTTGCGGGCATTGTCAACCTGCCTTTTTGCGTCGCCAAGCTGATCTCTTTGATTCTGCAAATCCAATCGAAGGGCCATGGCGATCCGGACGGCGTCGTTGATCGAAACGAGTGGGGCTTGCAATCCCAGATTCGATTCATCGATGATCACATCCTGATCAATGGGCATGCCGATCCGGACCTTGAACTGGTCAACAGACAATCGGTAGCTTTCCTGGCTGCGGTTCAGGCTGTCGCGTGCGTTGACGGTGTTGTTTTCCGCCAGCGAGGCGTCAAAGCGGTCAATTCGACCTGATTCATACAAGGCACGTTGCCGGTTTTCGACTCTTTCACTGCTCTCAACCCGGCGTTGGCTGTTGTTGATGCTGCGATTCTGGAAGACCAGGTTCAGGAAGTCCCGGGAGATATCGACCAGGAATTCGCGGCGAAAATTCTCAAAGCTGCGTGCCGCGTAAATCATGTTCCGTTCATTCTGGATCAGATCTTCGCGCGCGACGTTGCCGGCCCCCCTGAGGAGCGGGATGTCGGCGGAGAGAATGATGTCGGTGCTGTTGGTGTCCCCATCGAAGACCATGCCATGGAGTTCTTCCGTGGCCCGGGACAAGGCCCGAGCGCTGACGGTGCCCCCATAGGGCAGTCGCTGGGTGACGCGAAACTCGTTGACCAGTTGGAACGAGGTGTCGTAAAACCCGTCATTGCCATTGCCATCGATGGTGGCGGAAACCTCATCGAAGAATCGAGGTCCCCAGCGATGTTGTTCGATCAGCAATCGCAGGCTGGCGAGGACGAATTCCTCCTCCGCGAAACGATACTCCCGGCTGTGCTTGATCGAATAGGCAAGGCTCTCAATCAGGTCCAGGTGATGTGCATCCTCGGAGATATTGTTGTACCGCTCCAGTCTGGCGATGACGTTCTCGGCATCCTCCTCGGGGGAGGGCACGAATTTCAACGCCACCGCGTCGGGATTCACCGTGGGGATGAATTCGGCATTGGGATCGTATTCCAGAATGGTGGCCCGTTCGGCCTCGTCGAGATCCCAGTCCGTCATGATCGGGGTGAAGAGATCACCCCCGATATCGTTGTTGGTCTCCTTCATCATCGCGACGACATGCTGGTCGATTTCCTCGAAGCTCGAAGAGCAGCCGGTCTGAATCAGCAAAAGAAGGCCTACTACGACGAGTTTGCCGGGACATGGATCAATCGACGGAAATTCGGTTCGCATGATGATGACCTCGATGAGGTGGAGATATCCCGGATTTGAATCGCACAGGCTGGTATGATGTCCGCCCATCCAGGTTGCCCAACCATGGAACTGGAGGGCGATTAATCGTAGAAATGTGACCAAGTGCTCAATCTTCTGGGGTCAGGATTCCAGTATATGCCAACCGTAAGCTACAACGAACAGTGTTTTCTTCTCGATGGTCGACCTTTCTGGGTCCTTGGGGCCTCCATGCAGTATTGCCGCATGGATCCATCAGTCTGGGCCAATCATATCGCCGCGGCGAAGCAGGCCGGGTTCAATACCATCGAAACCGCATGTCCCTGGATGATCCATGAGCCACGCCGAGGGCGTTTTGAATTTACGGGTCGCGCTGAAATTCGACGATTCGTCGAGCTTTGTGCCGAGGCGGACATGAAAGTCATCCTGAGAATGGGGCCAGCGGTGGGTGCTGGTTTTGACGGCTCTGGCATTCCGGGCTGGCTGATGGTGCAACCCGAAGTGAAACTTCGCGAAGCCGATCCTGACTTCCTGGGTCAATTCAGTCGATACACGCGCAAACTGGTCGGTGAGTTGGAGGGCATGGCCGCCCCCGATGGTGGTCCGATAATCCTCGTCCAGGCCGAACATGGCTGGAGCTGTTCGAATCCCGACCAACTGGACAAGTACCACCGGGAACTGGGGCGGTATATCCGTGAGAGTGGTTTCAATATTCCCATTCTGACCGCCAACGACCTATGGCCTGAGCCGGCCGGATCCATCGAAACTTGGCGAGGGTGGGACGATCTGCTGGTTAATCTGAGGCAGCTGAGGGCAATTCAGCCCGAGGCGCCGCGACTGGTCAGCACTTTGGCGGTGGGTCATGAGATCGCCTGGGGTGATTCGGGAAAAGACGAGAAGACGCCGGGGCGTTTCCTGGAAAGGCTTTGCGAGGTTCTTGCGGCCGGGGCGCAGTTCATCGTTTCCCCCTTCCACGCCGGGACGAATTTCGATTTCCTGGGAGGGCGCATGTCGGGGAGGCCAGATGGCTTCGTCACCACAAGCGCGGCCAACGGCGCACCGTTGACCGAGGCGGGTGGTCGTAGCGAAAAATATCTCGTGGCCAAGCGATTAGTGACCTTCGCCAATCACTTCAGCCACGTCTTCTCGGAATTGAATCCCGACTTCCACCCGATCGTGCTCGACCCGGGATTGATCGAAAGCGACGATTCCTCCACGAACCGTGCGAGTTCATCGAACGTCGCCATCGTTCCGCAACGGGGCTCGAACGGTCGAGCCGTCTTCGTGTTCGGCGGAGGCAAGGTCAAGAACACCACCCTGCTGCTCGACAATGGCCTGAAGTTGAAGGTGTATCTGGGCAATCAACCCGTGGCGTGGTTCGTCTTCGACGTTGATTTGCGAGGCATGGCCAAGCTGGATTACGTCAATCTTTGCCCTTGGGCGATCGTGTATCGATCGATCCTCGTGTTGTTCGGGCCCGAAAAAACTCCCGCCTTGCTTTCCATCAACGAAAGCCCGATCGAGGCGACGGTTCCCAGTGGCAGCAAGCCGCTGGTCATCGATCACAAGGGAATCACCCTGGTCATCCTGAACCAGGATCAGATCGACCAGACGTATCACGACGATGAGCATGTCTACGTTGGCATCGAGGGCTTCGACACGGATGGCGAGCCGATTCTTCCCGAAGGCGCAACCAAGGCCTGGCGGATCGCCTCTGAGGCAAAGGTCGATTCCATCAAGAGCGATACGAAGGGAAAGTCGTCGGGGGCCGTCAAATCAAGAGCCATCAAGCTCTCGGATTGGACCGCTTCCTCAACCCAGTTGCAATACTCGGGACAATCCCCCCGATTTGCCTCGCTCAGCGGCCCTGAAACGCTTTCGGAATGTGGAGCATCGACCGGCTATGGCTGGTATCGCATCACATTGAAATCCGACTCCTCGCGGAAGCGTCTGTGCCATCTGCCCCAGTCTGGCGATCGGCTGCACCTCTTCAACGATGGTGCATTGGATCATGTGTTTGGCGTCGGGCCCGGCGCTTGCAATGATCCGTTCGAGCTCAAACTTGCCAAGGGCGAGAATACGTTGGTGATCCTGGCCGACAATCTGGGACGCTTCGCCGATGGCAATGACATTGGTCGATCCAAGGGCCTGTTCGGGCATCTCTATGAGGTCAAGGCGATCAGTGGAGCGAAACCCAAAACCGTCGAAGCTTCGCCCGTCGATCCGTTTGTCTTGCGTGGCTTCATCTCGGGATCGGCCCAAGGCATCATCAGCGATATGCAGCAGGCGGAATGGTCGTTCACCCATCTGAAAAAGACGTCCATCCTCATCGACGTCAACGGCGCGTTGTGCAGCGGCTCGTTCGTGCTCAACGATATTCCCATCGCGTATTACGCCGGGGCGACCGGGGCGACCTTTGCCCGGATCGTGGTGAGCCAGGAGATGACCGAAGCCTTCAAGCGAGGCAAGAACGTCCTGCGCTTCGCACCCGATCATGGTCAGGAGAATCCGCTCAAGGACATCAAGGACCATACGACGATCTATGAATGCGTCGAGGGGCTGTCCGATGGGGCCACGTGGTCGTTCGCCAAGTGGGAGCCGCCCATGCCGACGTCCTACGAAGCGCTTGAGAAGGCTGACGTGAAGAAGTTGAAGGGCGCGCCGTGCTGGTGGAAGACGCGTTTCGATCTGCCCAAGAGTCACGACGGGTCGATGCCGGTCTGGCTGGACACGATCGGGCTGAGCAAGGGTCAGGCCTATGTCAATGGCCACAACCTGGGCCGATATTTCACGGCATGTGGTCAAGGCAAGGCGGTTGGCCCCCAGACGATGCTCTACCTGCCCGAGTCATGGCTGAAGCACGGTTCACCCAATGAACTTCTGCTGTTTGATGAGCATGGGTTCGACGCGGAGCAGACCAGAATCGTCTTCAATCCGACGGGTGATTTTTAGGTCGAAATGGGTTGTCGTTGAAGAATTGAAAGATCGATTATGGGTCCTTCCGGTGTGCCCACAATGTATTAGTACAAAAAATGTAGGGATTTGTTTGGGTTTTGCTTGCGTTATTCCAATTTTTAGCTATAAGTAGAATTAGAAAACCAGTAAGCACCACAAAGTGGAATAACGAGACGCTCATGGGATCAACAAGTCAATCCTCACCAAACGGACGATTTGTGCGTGCTGGAGCTGGCTCAGGATCTTGCCGTGCATTCATACCGAATCCACTTCCACCAGTCGTTGAGTGGGACAGCGAGATGGTATCAATGGTGTCAGCGTCCGACAGAGCGATTGGTCGCCTAAGTAGCATCGGACTCATGCTTCCAAATCCTCATTTGCTGGTTGCGCCTTTCAAACGAAGGGAGGCGGTGCAGTCGAGTCGAATTGAAGGCACTCAAGCATCGGTTGATGATCTGTATCTATTTGAAGCATCGCAAGCAATGGAATCGCCGTTTTCGGATGTACGAGAAGTGCACAATTACGTTCGAGCGCTTGATTTCGGCCTCGAACGCAGTACGACATTGCCACTCAGTGGTCGGTTGATGCGCGAGTTGCATGAGATATTGATGGAACGGGTGCGAGGGCAGGAACGCCGACGAGGACAGTTTCGTAGGATTCAGAATTGGATAGGTCCTCGCGACTGCGCAATCGAAGACGCCACATATATTCCACCACCTCCTGCGGAATTAAATGAGACGATTGATCGACTTGAGGAATATCTTAATGCGCCAAGCGAGTTGCCGCCTTTAGTACGTCTTGCGTTGGTCCACTATCAGTTCGAGGCAATTCATCCGTTCGAGGATGGCAACGGTCGTATTGGTCGGTTACTCATTGTGCTAAGTCTTTGCATGGATAAAATTCTTCCTGAGCCACTGCTGTATATCAGCGATGCTTTAGAAAAGCGGCGAGACGAGTACTACGCGCATCTTCTCTCGGTGAGCAATGAGAGTCGTTGGCGGGAGTGGATCTTGTATTTTCTGCGTGCCGCGACCGAAGCAGCTCAGGATGGCGCAATTCGTGCACAAAAGCTGATTGACCTTCAAACTCGCTATCGCATTCAATTCGCGGGCGATCGCGCGACGACCACAATCCCACTGGTCGAACTGTTGTTCGCCACGCCTGCTTTGACGGTGAGCGAAACGGCAAAGCTCTTGGAAGTCACAAGTACAACAGCCCAACGCGCTATCAACCGTCTCGTTGAAGCCAGCGTATTGCAGGAGGTGACTGGGCAGGAGAGAAACCGTGTGTACGTTGCCAAAGAGATCATCAAAGCGATAAGCTCTCGAATGATCTCCTGACACGAAGGAGCAAGTCGCAATGGCTAAGAAAATCCGATTAACAAAAGAGCAGAAAGATGTGTTAATTGATCTTTACAAAAGAACGAAACGAACTGTAGATGATCTCCCATACACGAATGAATTTGAGTCGTTGTACACGGAGTTTGTCGCGCGAACGGGGTTGACGATGACCAGGCATGACGTCTGGCGGGCTTTGGCAAGTCAACGGAAAGCAAGCAAATTGGTACGGAAAGAACGGTAGGACGAATTTATCATCATTGCTTGCTCCGCACACACCTGCCTATTGGAGTGCGATACTTGTGCGCATCCTGCGCGCAATCCATTTAAGCTTGCGCTTTTCTAGTGCGCTAGTCATAGTCATGGCGAAATCTATGTGGAGTTAAACCATGGCCGAACACAAGAACACCGAATTCGACCGCCCCGGGGGGTACGCAATGCCCAGGGGGGCCACGGCGATCCAGCGCCAGGCGGGTCTCGCCATGAAGGGCGATGAGATCACCCTTGTGGGCGACGCCATTGAATCGCATACACCCGTCATCAAGAAATCGTTGAAGCCTGCGTTCAGCTCGAAAGATCCTGATACGCGTCTGTACGTGGGCGATTGCCGTGATGTGCTGGCCCAATTCCCCGAGAAGGGACATGTCGATCTCATCTTTGCCGACCCCCCCTTTAACTGGGATGTCCCCTACGACGAGTGGCGCGATGGCATGCCCCGAGCTGAGTTCGAACGTTTCACCTTCGACTGGCTGGATGGGTGCATCGAGGCCCTTTCGCCCACCGGCAGCTTGTGGGTGAACATCCCTGACGACACCGCCGCGGAAGTGGTGATGCACCTGAAGCGTCGGGGGCTGTTCATGGTCAACTGGTGCGTGTGGCATTTTCGGTTTGGCCAGAATCGCGACAGTTCCTTCATCATGAGCAAGGTGCATGCGTTGTACTACACCAAGGATCCCGATGAGCGAATATGGAATGGTGATGCGATCATGGAAC
>JAPULD010000431.1 GCA_027295365.1 Planctomycetota bacterium | reverse complement strand
TTTCACGCCCCCCGGCACCTCGGCCTTCGACCAGAAATGCTGGGTCTCATCGGTGTGGCGATTGTAAAAGCTGTTCAGGTGCACCGGCTCGTCGAAGAGGTAGCTCGAGAGGAACATGATCATGTTGGGTGAGCCGCCCCCATTGGCGCGAACGTCGAAGATCAGCGCGTCGGTGTCGAGCACCTGCTCCATGAATTTCGCCACCACTTCATGAGCCTCGTCGGAGCCATGAAAGCCATCGAACTTGATGTAGCCGATGTTGCCTTCAAGGATCTGGGGTTCGTCGAAGTAGAAATTCCGCTCACGATCCTGAGCCATGCGTTCGGCTCTCTGCTCGGGCGTGGGATTGGGGCCACCGGGCCGGGAACCGGCGCGTACACTCAAGTGCAGGTCGTGGCAGACTTCGCGCAGGTCTTCGGTGAGCATCTCCGCCAGATCACCCGCGTCGGTCACGTCGTCGTATCGTCCCGCTTCGGCCTTGGCGCGAACGGCTTTTTCCATCTCCGCCGCGACTTCGGGAAAGACATACGTCGTGTTGAGGGCTTCGAGCACGCCTTCGATGGTTGATTCGACGAGGGCCTGGTCGATTGTCTGGCCGGGTTCCGAAACCGGACCTCGAAGTTGAATCGATTCGATGAGAGGCTGATCGTCGCCCTTGAAGGTAAAGGTCATGTCGAACCATTGCTGATTGTCATTCTCGATGACGATCGTGATTTGATCGTCCGTCAAATCAGCGACGGAATGAAACGTCACATCGCCAAACTGACTTCGAATCCGTTTGTACATGTCGTCATGCTCTTTGGGACTGCGACGGGCAAGAGCCTCGGCCGTCCGATACGCCTGGTTGAAGGTCGCCATGGTCTCACTGGAGCCACTGTTGTAGGCGGCGAGATAGGAGCTGATGACGCGTCCCTGGGCGGTCTCGGGCAACTGGTTCTCTTGCGACTGAGCGATCGACGTCGTCGCGCAAACGACCAGGGCACACACGAGGGAGGTCAGATTCAAACGAAGACAGCGAGTATTGGGCACGCGAATTCTCCACATGGGATGCGAGGGTTGAAGACCATGGGTTGTAGCGATCATCAACGACGATCGATGCAAATACTTTAAATAGTTGCTTGTTTTTCATAGACGATCGGGTATTGTTCGGGTATGCCTGATGACCATGAATTTCCCGATGCCTTGTTGGTCGGGACCGCCCGGGGCCGAGCCTCGGGGCTCAACCCGGGCAATCGATTCGAGTCGGTCAGGCTCCATGTGCTGGGCGAACATCTCGATGCCATGGCCAACGAGCATGAGCATGGTGTTCAAGTGAAGACGTCTTCTCTGGCGGATCGGACCCGAAGCCTCATCAATCGAGTGGACAGTCCCGATCTGCCCTTTCATTGGACGATCAATCCCTACCGAGGGTGCGAACATGGGTGCATCTATTGCTACGCAAGGCCCACGCATGAGCTGCTGGGGTTTTCATGTGGTCTCGATTTCGAGACTCGTATTCTCGTGAAACATGATGCCCCGACCTTGTTAGTACACGAACTGGCCAGACCATCCTGGGCTGGCGAACCCATCATGATGAGTGGGGTCACGGACAGTTACCAGCCTATGGAGGCAAAGCTCCAGATCACGAGGCAATGCCTGGCGGTGATGGCCGACTGTCGCCAACCGGTCTGCATAGTCACCAAGAATCGGCTGGTGACCCGCGACATCGATCATCTGGCCACGCTCGCCGGACATGGAGCCTGCAAGGTCGCCATCAGCGTCACGACGTTGGATGCGAAACTCAGTGCGATCATGGAGCCCAGGGCATCGAGACCCGCCGACCGTTTGCGAGCGATTCATGATTTGTCGGAGGCCGGCATTCCCGTCATGGCGATGATCGCGCCGGTGATCCCGGGGTTGACGGATCATGAGATCCCCAAGCTGCTCGAAGCGGTGAAGGAGGCCGGGGCCATTTCCGCCCGGTGGATCATGCTTAGACTGCCCCATCAGGTGAAGGGGCTCTTTCTGGAATGGCTGATGACCCATCAGCCGCTCCGCGCGAAGAAGGTCGAGAAATTCATCCGAGGAATGCGTGATGGTCAGCTTTATGACTCTGATTACGGAACTCGCATGCGCGGGAAGGGTCCGATGGCGGACCATATCGACGCGATGTTCAAGGTCTATGCCCGAAAATACAAGCTTGATCGTGAGACCCCCCCACTCTCGACCCACGCGTTTCGACCTCCTGAAAGGGCGGGACAGATGCGATTGTTTGATCCGGGTTAGGATAAGGCTCCATGGAGGAACAGCATGAGCCACCGCAGCAAATCAACCGAGGGTATGGTTCTCGTATCGCTGATTGCATCAACGAGCCTGGGCGGGTGTACCACGTCTCCCAGTGCCCCGAACCTGGGGGGAATCTACAACAAAGCGGCGCAGGAGACTTCCCATAATCGCAATCCGGTGGTGGTGATGCCTGGCATTCTTGGCTCCAAGCTGATTGATGAGGAATCTCAGCGTGATGTCTGGGGTGCGTTTTCGGGGAATTACGCAAATCCGGAGAAAGCCGATGGAGCCAGACTGCTGGCGTTGCCCATGCGAATGGGGGCGCCATTGAGCGAGCTTGATGACACGGTGGTCGCCAACGGGGTTCTGGATCAACTCGAAGTCAGCATCTTTGGCCTGAACATCCAACTCAACGCCTATCTCAACATACTCGGCACGCTGGGCGTGGGCGGCTATCGCGATTCGCTCCTGGGCGAGTCGGGGGCCATCGACTATGGCCCGGGTCATTACACCTGCTTTCAATATGCCTACGACTGGCGTTTGGACATTTCGCAAAACGCTCGTGCATTCGGGGCGCAGATTCGCAAGGCTTCTCGGATCGCCCAGGAAGGCATGAAGCTCAAGACGCCTCCCAAGGTCGATGTGGTGGCGCATTCCATGGGTGGTTTGTTGCTTCGTTATTACTTGCGCTATGGCGATCAACCCTTGCCAGAGGACGGCAGCCTGCCCGAGTTGACGTGGGCCGGGGCTGAACTCATCGATCATGCCATTCTCATCGCCACCCCCAACGCAGGGTCGGCCGAATCGCTCCTGCAACTGGTGGATGGCATCCGTTTCGCGCCATTCTTTCCCAAGTTTGAAGCGGCCCTCCTGGGAACGATGCCCTCGCTGTATCAATTGTTGCCCCGCCCTCGTCATGGGGCCTATGTGGATTCAAAGACGGGTCAGCCCTTGGGTGATGAGATGTATGATGCGGATTTCTGGAGCGAAATGAACTGGGGCCTGGCCGACCCTGACCAGGATGCGATGCTTGTCAAACTCCTTCCGGGGGTTGATGATGAGGGAGAACGACGCCGCATTGCCTTGGATCATCTTCAGAAATGCCTGAGTGTGGCGCAGCAGTTCCACGCCGCGATCGATGTTCCCGCGACGCCCCCTCCCGGTTTGCATCTTCATCTGTTTGCGGGAGATGCGGATTCAACCGTCTCGGTGCTGGCCATCAACACCACGACGGGAGACGTGCGGGTCAAGGCACACGCCCCGGGGGATGGCACCGTGCTGAGGACAAGCGCCATCATGGATGAAAGGGTGGGCCAGACATGGGTGCCCCGTGTGCAAAGCCCGATCGAATGGCGAACTGTGCAATTCATCTTTCGAGATCACCTCGGGTTGACCAAGGATCCGCAATTCACCGACAACGTGTTGTATTTGTTGCTTGAACAGCCTCGGGATCATTGATCACGAGGTCACAACAACGTTGTATATCGCCTCGTCAAGCCGCGCGACTGCGTTCGTGGCGATGGCGGGTTGCAGGTGGTTGTGAATCAGACGCCTCATGGTTATCGCATCATCAGGAGGATTCATCGGGCTGATCCCTTTCGCTTCGTCTGGTAGCAATTCAGGATAGCTCAACCGCTCGGGCAGCCAGGGCAAGCAGCCGGCCAGCATGGCTTCGACGACGCCAAGCCCAAAGAATTCGTGATTCGCCGTGGAAAGCACCCAGTCGCATCGGGAAAGAAGCCTCCAATACTCATCGCGACTATCAGCGAATCCGAAGTGATCGATGCGATCTACGAATTGCCCTTGAAACGCTGACAGCGCTTCGGGCATTTCCCGATACCGTTCCCCCAGAATGATCCATCGCAAATTCAAGGGCTCGGTGTATCGCTTGGCGATCTCCAATAATTCATCAGGCCCCTTGTCGTGCTCCCAACGATGCGGCCAGGCGATACGGATGGGCCCCGCAAGCTTTCGATCCATACTTGTCAATAATTCCGGGGGCGGGGGCGGGGGTTCGACGGGGGGCCAGATCACTTCGCTTCCCGATTCAAGACGCTTGGCGTATTCATGTAATTGCAGGTCAGGGGCCTTGCCCAGAATTTCGCCCATCCCCTGAATGAACGAATCACGATTCCACTGACTGTTGAAGATGGCGAGGTCCGAGGCCAGGGCACTCGTCAAATTGGTCAAGGCGTAATTGGCATCCCAGTCCCTGGTCTGGGTGGTGTCGGACCGGGATGGATAGGCCACCTGATTCTCGTGCAGATAAAGCACGAACGGGATCGCTGGAAAGCCGGCTCGACTGAACAATGCCCTCAAATCAGCAAGACTCATGAGTGAGGTAAGAAAAACAACGTCGAAACGCTGATCGAAGATTCCATCTCGCATGCCCTGCTCGAACATTTCGATCGCCCCCAGACGCATTCGCCACTTCCAGGCCCTTCCGGGGCGGGTCAGCCACGTCCAGTCATGGTGCGAGTGACGCGTAATTGACTCGCGCACCGCACGATGCGAGCCCGCATCGAATGGCTCGAATCCGAGGATCCGCAATGGTCGTTTCCTGGTGCCCATGCCCAAAGCGTAGTCGATCCCCGCATGAAACTAGCACGATCTGTACCGAGAGCGAGTCTCATCTGAACATTGCCCCTGTCAACGAGGACGATATTCAATGGACCGACTACACTAATCTCCATGGAACTGCAGCCACTCAGGACACCCCCCGGATCAGCCCTCGGATCACCCCCCGGCTCGCCCGGCAACAATGAATCCGATGAATCATTGGCCATGGCCCCCCTGTGTTCGGTCTTCAGGCGTTCCCTGAAGTCCATGAACCTCAAGTACACGCCTGAACGAGCAGACATCCTCAACATGATCATCGAACGGGATGATGTCTTTGAAGCTGAAGAATTACTGCTGGAAATGAGGCAACGTGGTCATCGGGTCTCTAAGGCGACGATCTATCGAACCATCAAATTGCTGCAGGAAGCGGGCATCATCACCCAGGCCCTGTTCGATTCCAAGCAAGCCCACTTTCAGCTCATCTATGGCAAGGCCCCCCGCGATTACATGGTCTGCATGAAGACCGGCGATCACATCGAGTTTGCCGATCCGGATCTCGTTGAATTGCGAAACAAGATCTGCCGGAAGCATGGCTGGGATCCCATCGGGCATCGCTTCCAGATTTATGCGATCAGCCCCGAGGGACGCGAGCAGCTTGATCGTGAGCAAAGCAACGACGAATAACTTCGTCCACTGCTACTCTTCAAACATGATGTCGTCTTCCTCGATCAGGCGACTCACGCGATAGTCGCCCCGAAACCACTTGCCAAGATCCAACAAGCGACACTTCTTCGAGCAAAACGGGAACGTGTCGGCGTTGCTGGCCACTTCCTGCCCACATTGCGTGCATCGGGCCAGGGCGGTATCCGCCAGATGCTCAATCCGGTCCATCATGTCCTTCGGGGCGCTGATGGCCAGATCACGCTGATCAATATCCAGATGGGCGAACGCCACGTCGATCCGGTTTGAGGGTATGGCTTGTGCAATGCGGCTGGCCCACTCAATGGCCACGATGGACCTGTCACCTTTGACCAACTCTTCCCAGCCAATGGATTCAAGATCTTCATGACTTGAAAGCCGGTACGCATCGATGTGCGTCAGAACGGGACTGGCTGGATCACCGTCCTTCTCGTATTCATGCCTGAGGACGAACGTTGGGCTCGAAACCTGATCAGGATCAAGTCCCAACCCCTGGGCCAAGCCTCGGACAAAGCATGTCTTGCCCGACCCGAGCGGCCCTTCCAACGCGAGGAAATCACCCGGGCGTAAATGTCTGGCGATGGAAGCGGCAATCGACATGGTCTGCCGCTCGTCGTTGCTCTGGATCTGGATGGTGGTCGTCGAATCAGGATTCATGTTGCCACCCCAGTTCATCCCCCGGAATTAGATCATCGCCATCGCGAAACACCACGTTTGGAGTTCCTTCGGATGCCTGATCATCCATAGGCACAACAACCCCCATTCTGGTCACCAAGGTATCACCTACACAGGATGGAACATCACCTGAAGCAGTGAAACAGAGCTCATAATCCTCGCCCCCAGATACAGCATCTTGCCAGGAAATTCCAGCCCGGCATGGAATGGCCTGCACGTCGAACTCGATCCGAACTTCTGATTGGGTCGCGATGTGCGAGGCATCGCGTCCCAGGCCATCGCTGATGTCGATCATGGCGTGCAAGGCATCACCCAATTGCGACTGCAATGCCAACGCTTCGGCAATGCGAGGCGTGAACGTCAGGTGATGCCCCAATCCATTTGGAAGCAAGGTGCCCCCCAATGTGCCGGTCACGTAGACGTGGTCCCCCACGTGTGCGCCATCTCGAGTGATCGCTTTTTTTCTCGAAGGCGTGGCGAGCACGGTGACGGCGCAGACCATGGCGTGCGAGGGATCTTCATGAAAAGCGATGTCGCCCCCGATGAGCGGACAGTTGAATTCCTCAGCCGTCGCTCGCATGGCATCAAAGAGCGACGTCGCGCGATCCTCGCCAAAATCAGGGGGCAGGGTGATCGCGATTAATGACGCCAGGGGCTTGCCCGCCATGGCGGCCACGTCGCTGAGACTGCGCGTGATGGCCTTGCGCCCGATCAGGGCCAAAGGGGTGACCTCCAAATTAAAGTGTCGTCCTTCCACGAGTTGATCCACCCCGGCCAAGAGCGATGGATTCCCGATCAGGATCTGCGCCAGATCGTCCCCGGGCGGGATCTGCACGTTGGGCGACAAGCTTTGATTCGAGGCGTAGACATGCTCCAGGAGTTGGAATTCACGCATCATCGACAGTGTAGGCGTTCAGCCCTCAAGGTCATACTTGTCTACACTGCTTGCTCCAAATCCTGATCCACAAAGGACCATCCGTTGATCTCATCTCCTGAAAATTATGGTCTCTCCGGCGAGGAGACTCTGGCGAAGCAAACCGAAGCCTTGTGTCCCCAGAACTTCGAGGCCTTCTGGGCCGATTTTCGTGAAGCAGTCCTGACCCTGCCAACCCACTGGCAAGGTTCACTGGACCATGAGACGAACCAGGTGATCATCGCTTCGATGCGAGATATCAGGGTAATCGCCCAGGTCACGATGCCACCCCAAACCCCGGTGGGGGTTGTGCTGACCACGCATGGGTACGAGGCTCCGGACATTTTTGAGGATGACCACGAACCTTGGACGGAACATGGCCTGGTCACGGTTCGACTTCGTGTGCGAGGCTTTCCCCCTTCGGTCATGGATATGGATGATGTGCGACGCGATTGGATTCTTCACGGCATCGAATCACCCGAAGCCTGGGTATTGCTGGGGGCGGTGGGTGATGTCGTGCTGGCGTATCGGTGCGCGAGGATGGCTTTCGGACCAGACCTCCCCATCGCCATGCATGGTGAATCGTTTGGTGGAGGTCTTGCCGTGCTGGCCTCGGCTCAACTCAGTGCGCTCGACGATTCGCCATTTCGACTGGTCCTTGGCTTGCCGACCTTTGGCGATTGGGCGTGGCGTGATGGGCATTACTGCAACGGGTCGGGAGGACTCGTCAATCAACTGCTCGACATTCATCGAGGTGACCAACGCGAGCAATTGATGCAGTCGTTGCTTTTGTTCGATGCGACCCTGCACGCCCCGGCGATCTCATGCCCGGCTCTCACCAAATTGGCCCACATCGACGATACGGTTCCGGCTCCCAGCGCCGCTTCAATCCACAATGCACTCGGCTCATCGCACAAATGGAGATTCGAAACCAAGTACGGGCATTTCGACGGGGGCTTGTCCGATCTGAGACGGCATGCCCAGTTTGAAAGGATCCATCCTGGATTTCTCGATCCTCAATTCGAACTTGAAAAATGGACCGAATCGACGAAGATTACGTTTGAGTTGTAAGTCCAGTATTTTGAATCGATTATATTCGTACTATCTCTTTCTCGCCTCAAGAGCGGATCTGCCAATTTCAATGAATACCCGGTAGGATGCCGATAGATTGCATGTGTCTGATCGATGATTCCTCCCGGTGACGAGGCCGATCCATGAGCTCCAAGGACTTCACCACCAAAGCGTGCAAATTACAGTGGGTAAGCTGTCGTTCCTTACCATTCATGAATTGTGTTGCTCCAGGGTGAAGACCATACACATCAGGAAGAAACCGACGAGCATGATCTCGTCATTGACTTGCCTTTACTTCCTCTCCCTCCTTCCTTCTTTCTCCTCCATCGCCGTCCCGGTTCACACCGAGGCGGCGAGTTGTCGCCTGATGCGCCTTGATCCGCATGGTCAAGTCGCGTCCAAGCTTTTGAGTTTCAGGACGTCCCGCATTCGGAAAGAAGTTCCCGGATCATCGACGCATGACGATTGGTCGCGCCATGATGGGCGCGGATGACGTCGCGACCCTTCGAGGCGAGTTCGAGCCTTCGTTGATCATCATCGAGCAGTTCACGAAGCACATCGCCCAATTCCTCACGCGTGGTCTGGACCACACCCCCGCCCTCGATCAACGCGTCCATCGTGAGTTGAAAATCGTCATAGGCGGGGCCGATCACCGTTGGTTTGCCCAGCGCGATCGGCTCCATCATGTCAGACCCATGCAGTTGCCCGAAGCTGCGACCGATCACCACGACATCAGCCAGCGCGTATGCCATTCGCAGTTCGCCGATCGTATCCAACAGGTACCGACCGGTGGGGCTGTTTTTCTCTTCCCTTGAACGACGAACGCACTCCTTGAGATTCTTGGCGGCTTCATCGAACCATTCGGGTTTCCGTGGCGCACAGAGCAATTGCACATGCTCGGGGGTGGAGACATCGAGCAGTTCATGTTCATCCGGCGCCGTCGAGCCGGCGACGACCAAGGGGCGGCTGCGATCAATACCGAACGCCTCGGCCAAGAGCTCAGCCCCTTCAACGTCATCCGTGATCTGGGCCGTATCCCATTTCATGGTATCCGTCACCTGCACGCACGCCGCGTTCATGCCGAGATCGATGAAACGATCGGCGAACGACTGATTCTGCACTGCGGCAAAGGCCAACCGAGTGAAGCTGGGACGCACCACGGCGCGGAGCCATCGATAGCGTCGTTGGCTCCGCGCCGTCAGTCGCCCATTCACGATGCAGACGGGAATCGAAGAGCGTTGACAGTGAGCAGTGAAGTTTGGCCAGACTTCCAATTCCACCAGGACCACGAGATCGGGTTTCACGGCACGGAGGAATCGAGACACGGCCCATGAGAAATCAAACGGATACCGGACGACATGATGATGCGATCCGTACAAGGATGTCGCCCTTGCGAATCCGGTGTCGGTGGTCGTCGCGATGACCAGTTCCAGTGTCTCGTCTTGCGCGAGTTGCTCGACGAGAAGACGGATGGCGTTGACCTCGCCCACCGAAACGGCATGAAAGAACACTCGTTGATTCGATGCCGAAGGGAGCGATGTGGTTTTCCCGAATCGAGCCAGCCAATCGGTGTGGATCTTGCCCGTCCGGACCATGCGGAACAGCCACACGGGTGCCGTGACAAGTGCAATCAGGAGGTATAGCAAGTCAACCAGCCAGCGCATGAGGCAAAAGTGTAGCGACTTGGCTTCCTAAGGTGCGTTCTGTGGAAAGACGACATCAAGCAGTCGAATTTCGTAGTAGAGCGTCGCGTTGGGTGGGACGTGGGAGAAAGAGTCGGGGGGAGAACTGCCGAATGCCATGGAGGGTGGAATCGTCAATCGTCTGACGCCGCCGACCCGCATGCCCTGGATGCCGAATCGAAAGCCGGAAACGACATTGGAGTGGTAGAGCCGAATCTTTGCCGGTTCATCATCGTCCCAGTTGGATTCAACCAAGGTTCCATCTTCAAGCGTTCCCCGGGCGTAAAACACCGCATATTCACCCATATGAGCATACCGCCCATTGCCGACGGTCAGATCCTGTATGAGGATTCCGTTCTGCAGCGTGATTTCCGTACCGGATTCGATACCGACACATTCAATCTCGATGGAGAATGGCTCATCCGCCCTGATCCCCAGTCGAGGATCGCCCATCGGCCCGATCATCCTTGAAGTCGGAAATGTGGCGTCACGTCGCTCGCCGTCCTTGATTCCATACAGCAACATATCCAGGTAAGGAATGTTATAGCGAAAACCGGCTGAGGATCCCGTGAAGACGCCGTTCGGGCATGGCAGCGCCACTTGGATCGGTTCGCTCGCTTTGGCCTGTGAGTCCAAGCCAGCGCGGTACGTCTCTCCTTCGCCGGCAAAGACCTTGATGTGAAAGCTGACCCAATCCCCGTATTTCGCAGCGTGGCCTTTTCCATCCCGGAGACGTCGAAGCTTCATGCCATTGCTAAGCGCAGGATTCGGCCACGTCGTGACACTCATACATTCGAATTCGAAAACCACGGTTTGACCCGGTTTCAAGAGGGTATGGCGAGGAGGATCATTCCGGTACGCCAAGTGACCCGGAACCGTCACTCGACGCATTCCCCCCACCCGCATGCCTGCCAACCCTTGGACCCACCCATCCATCATCGCCGGTGAATAAAAGATCTCATATTCCATTGGGTTCGCTCGGGTTCGTGTGTCGAGGATCAACTCGCCTTCAAGGGTCATGACCTTGTAGTGCAGGGACGTCCAGCCCCCGAGTTCGATCAAGGCCCCATTTCCGAGCTTGAGTTCTTCGATAATCACGCCTGAGTCCAGTGTCCTGGTCTTGGACTCGGTCGGAATCGGCTCTGCTTCCTGGGCCCTGCACAAGACCGCGGCGCTCAATATTGATGTGGCCATCACAAGAGTACTGAGCCATGGGTTTCTGGAGAAGTATCGGGGGAAAGTGTTCATGGAAATTGACTTCGCTCTACGCAAGGGACTACAAAGTTCGGGACAATGGTGCAGATCGGCTCGGACATACGATCGAGTTTTCCGTTCACCATTCGGATTCAAAATTATCGCTAAGACCGGCTCAAGGGAGCCAACCCAGGGTGAGAATTCTAGGGAACAACGCCATTCCAGTGTGAATTCTTGCACTTGAAAACAGATCGACTCAATCTGGCTCGGCACCTTTGAATTGCCCGCAACGCATATTCGCCTGCCCTGCATCTGATATTCAAGCACTGGTGAAGATGTTCATCACGTACGAATAGATCGGCCATCACATGTGTTGAAAGTGGGATTTCGGGACGATCGACAAGAAATCACCACTCCGGCGAAACGCCAAAAATGGGCCCTCCAAACGACACAATTGATTAGAGGCCAATGGTTTGCGTACTTCAAAAAGGCACTTGAGGCACTCGAGTACCAATCCGTATTCCTTCGCCTCGTGGAATATTGTCACTGCAGATGAACCCGCTCGCCGATACTCAAACCTGATAGAAAAGCACGTAATCCGCGTTTTTCGTATGATCCACATGGATTTTTCTTGTCGCAAGACGCTCATGGCCATCGTGGCAAGTTGCAGATGTTCTGAAAATAGTGAAGTGTAGGCTAGTAATTTTCAGAAAATCTGCCAGAATCCAGTGTGATAACGTCTGTGAGTATGGGTAGTTGGGTCGAAACTGGGAGACTCCGCCGTGATGATGGAACTGCATGTTTGTAATCAAGCAGGGGCAGTCCTTAAGGCTTTTGCCCTTGGAGACATTGCAGAAATCATTGTCGGGCGAGACTCATCGTGTGACATCCAAATCCGTGCCAAGACAGTTTCCCGCGAGCATTGTTCGATTGAAAGCGAAGGCGAGGAATTCGTTCTCCGTGATCTCGATTCCTCGTGCGGCACGTTTCTCGATGGGAACAAGATCGAGCACATCAGGCTTGAAGATGGCATGGAAATCAACGTCGGCCCTGCGATCTTGAAATTCTATGACTCTGGTCTTTGATTGATCTGCAGGGCTTCATCTGAACCGCGAATGATTTCGGCGGAATCCACATTCGATGACCATATCGATATCGGGGGGAAATCCTCGCGATCGGTTTCTCCATTCGAGGCGGCGATAGGATCATTGTCTTGTACTGACGCTGAGTCTTCCGCGGTATACTCGTCACTTCAGGCTTTCAGGAATTGAATCTGGTGTGAAGGAAGAACAACATGAAAATGCATCAATCGAATTCCGCTTTGTTCATCGCCCTCTCAGCCTTGACGGTGACGACATCATCACCTGTCTTGGCGCAGAACAATCCGAGAGCCGGATCGCTGATTCCTCGAGATGTATTCTTTCACGCCCCCGAGCGGACCTCCGTCCAAGTGAGCCCGGATGGCGAACAGATTGCGTTTCTGGCCCCGCTCGCCGGCGTGCTCAATCTCTGGGTGCTCCCGGCGAATGATCCGGACGTCCAGGCCAGACCCATCACGGCCTCCGCCACCCAACCCGTTCGAACATTCTTCTGGGCGATGAACGGACACCAGCTTGTCTATGAGCAATACCGTCCCAGTTATCGCAATGTCCGAATGTATGCCGTCTCGATCGAAGATGGAGCCGAGGTGCCGCTCACGCCATTCGAAAATGCCCAAGCCACATTCATCGCCAAGTCTGAGGCTTTTCCCGACGAGATCCTGATCACGCTCAACCAACGTGATGCACTTCAGCATGATGCCTGTCGTCTCAATACCACGACGGGTGAATTGGTCACGGTCTTGCAAAACGACCTGGGCTTCACTTCGTTCATGGCTGACGCGAACCTGAATCCACTTCTGGCCATGCGATACACGGCCAGTGGCGTCTTGAAGGCCTATACACGCCCGACGGTTGATGACGCTTGGGAACAACTCATCGCCTGGGGACCTCAGGACAGCCAGACGTCAGGTCCCGTGGGTTACTCCGCCGATGGGCAATCCTTGTATCTCATGGATTCACGCGAATCGGAAACCGGGGGTCTGTATGTGTATGCAACGACGGAAGACGGCGTCGGCACGTATGAACTGGTGGCCTCAAATACGAAGGCCGATGTGCGTCAGGTGATCATGGATCCGATCAGCGGGCATCCCCAGGCGATCGGATTCGAATACGCCCGCATGGAATGGCGGATTCTCGATGAATCCATACGACCGGACTGGGATTATCTCGTCTCGGTGGATCCGGGCGAAATGTCGATCGTCAGCCGGAGTGCTGATGATCGAAGATGGATCGTCGCGTTTGAGCATGACAATCGCCCCAAGGACTATTATCTCTTCGATCGGGATCGTGCCGAGGCGCGACATCTGTTCAACGATCGACCGGAGCTGGACAACCTTCGACTCGCCTCCATGGAAACGGTCATCATCCAAGCCCGGGATGGCCTCAATCTCGTGGGGTACCTCACTCGACCCGTCGATGCAAGACGCCGCCCCACGCCCATGGTGCTGCTCGTCCATGGCGGCCCCTGGTCGCGTGACAGCTGGGGGTACAACCCGATTCACCAATGGTTGGCCAATCGGGGCTACAGCGTACTCAGCGTCAACTACCGAGGCTCCATCGGATTCGGCAAACCGTTCGTCGATGCCGGCAATCGGGAATGGGCCGGGAAGATGCACCAAGATCTCGTCGATGCAGCCCAGTGGGCGATCAAGCAGCGCGTCGCCATCCCCAACAAGATCGCCATCATGGGCAGCAGTTATGGGGGGTACGCCGTATTG
>JAPULD010000430.1 GCA_027295365.1 Planctomycetota bacterium | reverse complement strand
CACCTATGCCGTAGGCAATGCTCCGTTTTCAGTCGCGATCAACGACCTCGACGGGGATGGCGCCCTCGACCTCGCCGTGGCGAACAACTTAAGCGATAACGTGAGCGTGCTGATCGGCTTTGGCGACGGCACGTTCGCCTCTCACGTCACCTACACCGCAGGCAATGGTTCGGGTTCAGTCGCGATCAACGACCTCGACGGGGATGGCGCCCTCGACCTCGTCACGGCCAACCATTGGAGCGGCGACGTGAGCGTACTGATCGGCAATGGCGATGGCACTTTCTCCTCCCACGTCACCTATCCTACCTTGGGTTCCTCCCCGACTTCCGTCGCGATCGGCGACCTTGACGGGGATGGCGTCCCCGACCTGGTCACGACCAACATTTTCAGCAATGTCCTGAGCGTGCTGATCGGCTTTGGCGACGGAACGTTCGCTCCCGCTGTCCTTTATAACGTGGGAAGGCACCCGTTCTCCATCGCGATCGGCGACCTCGACGGGGATGGCGTTTCCGACCTCGTCACGGCCAACCGTTTAAGCGACGACGTGAGCGTGCTGATCGGCAATGGCGACGGCACGTTCCCTTCCCCCATCTCCTATTTTGTGGGGGGGGGCTTGGAATTCGTCACGATCGGCGACCTCGATGGGGATGGCATCCCCGACCTCATAGTGGCCGGCACGTACGACGATCGCATTCGCGTGTTGCTGGGCCATGGCGACGGCACCTTCACCACCGACGTGGGCGACGGCCCGGCTTCCGTCGCGATCGGCGACTTCGATGGCGATGGCATCCCCGACCTCGCCACGGCCAATGAAGACGGCAATAGCGTGAGCGTGCTGATCGGCAATGGCGACGGCTTATTCGCCTCCGAAGTTCCCTACCCCGTGGGATTCGGACCGAAATCCATCGCGATCGGCGATCTCGACGGAGACAACACCCCCGACCTCGTCGTGGCCAATTTCATGAGCGACGATGTGAGCGTGTTGATGGGCAATGGCGATGGTACCTTCGCCACTCACTTCTCATACAATGCGGGTGTCCGCCCTCAATCCGTCGCGATTGACGATCTCGATGGGGACAACGTCCCCGACTTCGTCGTGGCCAATGCAATCAGCAACAATGTGAGCGTGCTGATGGGCAATGGCGACGGCACCTTCGCGACCCAAGTCACCTATCCGGTGAACTTCGGCCCGAAATCCGTCGCGATCGGCGACCTCGACGGGGATGGCATCCCCGACCTCGCCACGGCCAATGAGGACAGTTCCGACGTGAGCGTCCTGATCGGCAATGGAGACGGCACGTTCGCCTCCCACGTCATTTATTTCGCGGCCTTCGGCCCGAAGTCCGTCGCGATCGGCGACCTCGACGGGGATGGCGCCCTCGACCTCGTCACGGCCAACCATTGTAGCGACGACGTGAGCGTGCTGATCGGCAATGGCGACGGAACATTCGCCACCTACATCACCTCGGCCGTGGGCGCCGAGCCGTGGGCAATCGCGATTAGCGACCTCGATGGCGACGGGATTCCCGACCTCGCCGTGGCCAACTCCAACGCGACCGGACTGCCTGATGGCCACATAAGCGTGCTGATCGGCTTTGGCGATGGTACCTTCCTCTCGAGCGTCACCTACCAAGTGGGGCAAGGCCCGACCCATCTTGCGATCGGCGACCTCGATGGCGACGGCACCCCCGACCTCGTCGTGACCAACTACGACTTCGACAACGTGAGTGTGCTGCTCAACCAGTGCGACTTCTGCCCGACCGACACCGACGGAAGCGGCCGCGTTGACGTAATGGACCTGCTGGACCTGCTCGCCAGATGGGGGCCATGCCCCGCGCCATGCCCGGAGGATACCGATGCCAGCGGAGCCGTGGATGTCCTCGACCTGCTCGACCTCCTCGCGGCGTGGGGACCTTGTTCTTGAGAAACACGGATTCACTGATGCATGTGATTACGGATGTGGAGGCGTCGATTAGAACGAATATGGTCCAGTGCCGAATGTCCTTCAGCTTCTGAGCAACCGGTTTTCGTTCGTTTCTCAATACCCTCGTGATCTCGCCAGATCCGACGAATCTCACGCCAGGAATGCAACCCGTTTCAACTCGGCATGGGCTTCGGACCGAAGAAGAGGCAAAGCCCTGAGTTTGAAGCTCAGGGTCGTGTTTCGTGCATTTTCCACGCCAATTCGTGGTGCGCTGATTCATCCTAAGAGAGGTCGTTATGCCGCTTTCCCTCCGCAATGTTCTGCAACATCATCTCCTTCGGACTCCGGCCTTGCTAGTGCTTGCGACTGTCGGGCTGGCCTCCTTGCCTCAGATAGTCGCCGCTCAGACAGACGACGCGAACGCCCAATCCTCGTCGGAAACGACCCTCGTCGTGGGCACCAAGGCTTCGGCCCCTTTTTCCATCAAGGGCGACGATGGCGAGTGGTCGGGTATCAGCATCGAACTGTGGGAGGAAGTGGCGGACACGCTCGGATTCCAGATCGAGTATCGAGAGGTCGAACTCGTTCAAATGTTCAAGGACCTGGAATCGGGTGATCTCGATGTGGGCGTCGCGGCTCTCTCGATCACGTCAGAGCGCGAACAGCAAGTTGACTTCAGCCACAGCTACTATTCGTCGGGACTCGGCATCGCGGTCCCCACCGGGGGCGGGTCGTATCTCAACGCCATCCGGGGTCTGATCTCCTGGCAGTTCATCAAGCTGATCATGTTCATGTTGGCGATCCTCGCCGCCATCGGCCTGCTCGTGTGGTTCCTGGAGCGTAACAAGAACGCAGAACAATTTGGGGGCAATCCGATCAAGGGCATGGGTTCCGGACTGTGGTGGTCGGCCGTCACCATGACCACGGTGGGCTATGGCGACAAGGCTCCGGTCACATTCGCCGGTCGCGTGGTGGGGCTGATCTGGATGTTCGCGAGCCTGATGGCGATTTCGACCTTCACCGCGGCGATCGCGTCCGTGATCACGGTTTCGCAACTCGAATCGAGCATCAGTGGCCCCGAAGACCTCGTGCGCAACCGGGTCGGCACCGTCGCGAACTCGACCAGTCTCAGCTTCCTTCGTAATCGCGACATCAATGCCAACACCTACGCTGATGCGGCCGAAGGCATCAACGCGATCATCGCAGATCGTGAGGACGCCTTCGTCTACGACGCCCCGATCCTGCAATACCACGCCAATCTCGATCCGGAAGGCCGGGCCACGATCCTGCCCATCACCTTCAACCATCAGCAGTACGGCTTCGCCCTCCAGCCCGGCAGCCCCCATCGCGAGGCGATCAATCGTGCGATGCTCGAAATTCTCGCCAGTGATCGCTGGGCGGAAATCGAAGGCAAGTACCTGGGCAACTGATCGTGACCGCCTGTATTCGTAACATACGTGTCACACTTCACCATCCTTAGGTTCGGATCGGTTTGTACACCACGTCAGTCGAATCCAGTTATCCCTCACTCCATGGGGATGTCGGATCGATCCTGCACAACTGGAACTGACTGTATCGGCGGGATCTTGCCGAGTTGCTGCTGGTTGATGCTCGAGATGGCATGACCACATTCCGAACAGATCCCGGTCTCGTTGCCCGTCAGGTCGTAATGGCAATGCTCACACGCGAGCAATCCGGTGAAGACCGGGTGCTTTGCATATTTCTTCCAGATGACCTTCGTCTTCGCCCAGCCATCGCCGAGCCGATATCCCTTTTGCAACAGAAACGCAATGATCAATGGCATGAAAGGAACCAGCAGAGGCAGGTTGCGCTTCAGTGATGGCACGAATCCGATCGGCTCAAAAGTTTCGCGATGAAGGACCCGCACGCCACAAATCAGCTTTCCCAACGAGTGTCCGGCAAAACCATCCTTGCAAAAGAACACGAGTGGCAGCAGGAACCAATAAAACAAAAACTCCAGGATATCGATCATTCCAATCGACACTTGAAGCGAGATCATCGCTTTATCAAAGCCGATCACGATTACGATCGTAATCAATGCCCACGCAATCCAGTCCAACACATATGCGGCCTGCCGGTTGCTGGCGAATCGGTAATAACACTTTCGACAGATCGGGACGCCGTATAGCTTCAGCGGCTTGCGCATCTTCTTCGAGCTGTGGCACAAAGGACAGGGTGAATATTCCACGACAAGCTCCCCTTTTTTTCGACTCAGGATGAAATGCTACTCCCCAAAGCGGACCTTGGCGTTCCATGGCCAAGCGGAAGAAGCGACTCAATGCTAAGTGATCTTGCAATTCGCTACAACTTGCGTTTCGCAGAGGAGTGCCGAAGATGTCTTCGATGAACACATCCCCAGAAACCCTGAAGACAGCCCTCGCGATTGTCGCCTCAGCAAGCCATGTCGCCCGGGTGGTCCAGCGCGATCTCGAAAACATACGCCAGATAACCAAAGACGATCGAAGCCCGGTGACCGTGGCCGACTTCGCGGTCCAGGCGATCGTGGGCATGGAACTGAACGAGCGCTTGGGCGCTCCGCTGATTGTGGGCGAAGAGAATGCAGACGCCCTGCGTCAGCCGGGGCAGGAAGCCGTCTGCGAAGCCGTCCATCAGGCGGTACGTCGTCATCGCCCTGACATCACTCTCGATCAGGTACTGGACGCCATCGACCTGTGCAACCACGACGCCAAGGCCAGCCACTACTGGACCCTCGACCCGATCGACGGCACCAAGGGCTTCTTGAGAGGTCAGCAATACGCCATCGCTCTGGGGCTCATCGAGGATGGGCAAGTCACGATGGGCATCATGGGTTGCCCCAACCTGCCTTCGGATCATGCCCTTCCTCTGGATCAAGCCGATGACACCGGTACGTTATACGGAGCCATCAAGGACCAGGGGGCCTGGGAATACGAACTGAATACGGAGCTCTCTGACAAGACGAGACGTTCCATCCGAGCCGGAACCTATCAAACCGGCGCCGATATTCGAACTTGCGGCTCGGTCGAAAAAGCCCATTCCAAACAGAGCGATACGCAACGAATTCTTGAACACCTGCAGATCGCCAGCACGCCGGTTCGACTCGACAGCCAGTGCAAGTATGCGGTCGTCGCGAGAAATCAGGCCGATGCGTATTTTCGTATGCCCACCAGCTCTACCTACGTGGAAAAGATCTGGGATCACGCCGCGGGCTCGCTCATCGCCACGGAAGCGGGCGCGATCGTCAGCGACATCCTGGGGCAGCCCCTCGACTTCAGCCAGGGCTGGGGCCTGACTTCGAATCGAGGCGTCATCGGCGCAGTCCCAGGCCTGCACGAGCAGATCATCGAGAGCATTGAGAAATTGGGAATCGCCGAGACTGTGAAGGCGTGAAAAAAGCAAAATTTGCGCGAAACGTCTGACTGGTATTCAGTCGAATACAAGGCGAGTGCCAGTTTCTCGAATATGCCTCCTGGCCTTGAAAATCCCCTTTTTCGTTCAGTTCGAATTCACCTCGATAATGACGCAATCAACCTTTACCGCTGGCATTCTTCTGCTGCTCGTCGTCGGGCTCATGACGAGGCGTATCGGTGCGGACATCGTGTTCCTGACCGCTTTGGCGGCGTTGCTGGTCGCGGGAGTGCTTGAACCCTCCGAGGCGGTGGCGGGATTCGCCAACCCGGCCGTGATCACCGTGGGATTGTTGTACATCGTGGCCCAAGGCCTCAAGGAGACCGGGGCCATGATCCTGGTCTCACGTCGATTGCTGGGGCGACCCAAGTCTCCCCTGGAAGCACAAGGTCGATTGTTGCTTCCCGTGGCGGGACTCAGCGCGTTCGTCAACAACACCCCGATCGTGGCGATGTTCCTGCCCGTACTTTCAGGGTGGGCGAAGCAGAACAACCTCAATCCCTCGCGTCTGTTCATGCCCCTCTCGTTCGCGGCCATGCTCGGAGGCACCTGTACGCTGATCGGGACCAGCACCAACCTCGTGGTGGGCGAATTGTTGGCCGAGCGTGAAGTGTTCGATAGCACCGGGCACTTGCTTCGATTTGAAATGTTCACGCTGGCCAAGGCGGGTATACCCGTAGCCCTCGCGGGGTTGCTCTATGTCATCTTCGCCGGTCGTTGGCTGCTTCCCGTCGCCAAGGATCAGGCACCCATCAGCGATGATCCCCGCGAATATACGACGTGGATGCGCGTCGATGAAAGCAGCCCGATCGTGGGCAAGACGATCGAAGACGCGGGGCTGCGTCACCTGGAAGGGCTCTTTCTCACCGAGATTGATCGAGAGGACGAGCGACTTGTCGCCGTCGGCCCCGACCAGGTGCTTCGGGGAGGCGATCGATTGGGTTTCGCTGGCATCATCGAGTCGGTCGTCGACCTGCAACAGATCCCCGGTCTCAAACCAGACACGGAGCAGATCGACAAGCTTGCGGCGAAGCATCACGATCGTCGACTCATTGAGGCGGTGATTTCGGAATCCTCGCCCCTGGTGGGCAAGTCGGTACGCGAGGGTGATTTTCGAAATCGCTACAATGCGGTGATCATCGCCGTGCATCGAGCGGGCGAACGCATCAAAATGAAGATCGGCGACATCGTCCTCAAGCCGGGGGATACGCTCCTGCTGGAGGCCCCCCACGACTTCACCGATCTGCATCGCAATTCCTCGGCGTTCTATCTGGTCAGCACATTGCATGACTCGCCCCGGCCTCGTTGGAGCTTTACCTGGATCGCATTGTCAATTCTGGCCGGGCTGGTGATCTGCGCTTCCACCGGGCTTCTTGACATCATGACCGCCTCGCTGTGCGCCGCCATGCTGATGGTGTTGAGTCGTTGCTGCACTGGAACGCAAGGTCGACAGGCGGTGGACTGGCAGGTGCTCATCGTGATCGGAGCCGCGTTCGGCATCGCCAACGCCATGCTCAAGACCAACCTCGCGGGTGACCTTGCCGACGTGATCCTGAACTGGACGACGCCTCTGGGTCTGCGGGGCATGCTGGCCGGGGTGTATGTCCTGACCGTCCTGCTCACCTCGGTCATGACCAACAATGCCGCTGCGGCGTTGATCTTCCCCATCGCATTCCAAGCCGCGCAGTCGGCGGGCTATCCCGTCATGCCCTTCGCAGTCAGCATTGCCATCGGTGCCTCCTCGTCATTCATCTCGCCAATCGGGTACCAGACCAACATGATGATCATGGGACCGGGCGGATATGGTTGGTTTGATTTTCTCCGATTTGGCGGACCCCTGACCCTCATCTGTGGCGTGGTCTGCGTGTATGTGGCGCCGCTCGCGTATGGATGACTCGCTATCATCAGCCGCCTTGACCCCCGACCACGATCAACCTCCATTCTGCATTCGACGTACGTTCCTGGCCTGGACGGGAATGCTGTTCATGTCGCTCGCCAGCCTGTTGCTCATCGCCTGGCTGACGGGGCGCGGGTTGTCCGATCGTTTCCTGTGGAGTCAGTATCTGTTGTGGATACCGACCCCCCTTATTTTGGTGACCACGACCCTGGGGCTGATTGCCTCCAGAGCCCCCTCGCGAAGATCCAGGCTTCGTCGTCATCGAACGTTCGCCTGGGTTCTCGCCCTCCTCGCGATCGGCGTGTACTTCTCATTCGTTGAGAATGCTCTGCTACGTCGGATCGACCCGCCTGACGCTGGAGGAATCGGCATCATGCATTGGACCATGGCCCACGCCCGGATCGAGCGCGAACGTCAGTCCGAGCTCATCGCCCGATTCGCACGGGACATCACGATCCTTTCCGACGCTCATAACATGCCATGGGACGAAATCTCACTCTTC
>JAPULD010000043.1 GCA_027295365.1 Planctomycetota bacterium | reverse complement strand
GGCGTCGATCAGAAAACTTCGAGAGCCGAACTCGGAGGGATACATCGCACGGAAACGATCTTCAGAGATGATCAGGTTGCCCTGCAGGATCGAGGCGGCGATCGTGGCGACGATCTTGACCTTGATAGTTCGACCTTGCTCATCGATGTAATCGATCGAGTCGCCCACGGACTTGTGCATGGCCCACATGGCGCTGGTCTGGTCGGCGATGGCGGGAACTGCACCATCGGTCAGCGTCGCATTCAACAATCCCCAACCCGCGTCGGCTCCTGCTTCCTCAAAATGAGTCACAAACGTAAAGGCTTCACGCATGGAGAGCAGGCTTGGATCGAGCCCCAACAAACGAGGTTGTTGAGCGAGATTGAGATTCAGGCAACTGGCATCATCGCCGTCACGGATCCGCATCGGCACGAACGAGACATCCTTGATGTCTTCATCGCTCAGCCCGAACGCATCACGACCTCTCGCCTCGTTCAGGTCGTACAGGACGGGAATGGTTGATTCGCCGATCAGGGCGAAGCCTCCCGTTCCCGAGGATCGCATTTCCGAACCGCGTTGGGAGTCCAGACGATTGACCGCCACGGCGACCACCAGAAAGACGCCACACGCCAGGAGGGTGGTGGTGGCCAGGCTTCGACCGACCCGGCGCGCCGAATTACGGATCGCCAATCTGGAGAGCGTCGTCTGCGTCGCATCCGAAGTTCGCTGCAAGCGCCAGAGCAACGCGCGGCTGAGCATGATGCCTCCCAACAGCAGGAGCGATCCTGCCCCGAAGAAGGCGGGGGCCGCGGCTTGGTCGTCCGCGCCGATGATCAAGACGATGGCGATCGCACCGAGCAGGCTGGCAATGGTGATAATGGTGTTGATGATACGACGCCGGCTGCCCTCTTGAGGACTCCGGTTATGGTCTCCACTCAGATTGCCTTGCAGGAGATCGACGAGCGGGGTTCGTACTTTCTTACGCAAGGTCAGCCAGATGGCGAAGGTCGCCGCGAAGAAGGAAGCCATCATGCCAATGCCCAGCATCATCGGCGAGACGTGCAATTCAATCGAGGCCGAGGCAACCGCATCGCTCCACACGTTGGCCAGGGCGACGAGGATTAGGCGTGTGTACAGCACGCCCAGCCCGGCCCCGAGCAGACTGCCGACCAACGCCAGGACCGCGCCTTCACCAAGCAACAGACGACTCACTTCCTTGGGCCGATAGCCCATGGCCATCAGCGTGCCAATTTCCCTGGATCGTTGGTCGATGTTGAAGACGAAGAGCAGGGCGGTCAGAAGCAACGCGGAAAAGATCAGGAAAAAGCTGAGGGCGAGGAAGAGGCCCCCGAAGTCGGTCGTGGCCTTGCTCGCGGCCAGGGCGAGCGTCCTGATGTCCCGGAAGAACATGCCCAGCGATGCCGGATCGATCGAGCGGCGCAGCGTTGATCGGATCGACGATTGTGAATCGGAAGCAAAGCGAACGCTTGTCAACTGACCATATCGATTGCCCCACATGGCCTGACTTGCATGGAGCGTGATGAAGGCCTTGGGTGTGCCTCGATGGGCATCCCAATAGTCCTCGTCCTTGTCTCGGATCAGTTCCAGGTCGATCGGGATGCCGGGCTCCCAATCGCGGCTGTTTTCGGCGTCGGCAATGCCCGGGAAATCCGGCATCAACGTACGATCCGCCGCGAGTCCCTGGATGGGGGTGATCGACCTGACTTTGAACGTGGAGGAGGCCTCAACGAGTTGATCGTCTTCATCGATCACGAAGTAACGCAGCGTGAGGGTATCGCCCTCGCCACATTGCAAATCTTCGGCCAGCCATTCGTTGATGACGATCTCATCGTTGGCCAGATCCACAGGCAGGATCGGGTCGATCAAACGTGTCGGATCACCAGACAAAGATCCCACCCCGGTGACCATGGAATAAGGAGCCGATCGTTTTCCATGCTCGATGCCATTGACGAAATACGTCAGGAAGCCGGTGATTTGATCGTCTGATTCGACCAGAGGGGTCTCGACGAACGAGTCGATGAAGATGCGATCGCTGCGCAGTTCCGAGGTCTGCGTCCCCTCGACCTCGACGATGTGCAATTGGGCGTCCTCCATCACGAACGCATCGCGAATGAATTGGTTCGTGGCCTCGAGCGAAGGCGAATCGGAGCTGGCATTGACCAGGAGGATGTTCGAACGATGAGGAGCCCCAAGCTGCTGCTGCAACCATTCGCGGGAGACGAATGCGTTGTGAGGCGGAATCTGATCGGCGGTCAGGCTGAAGCGGCCAAACGAATCATGGTCCACAACCTGCGAGACGATGACCCTCAAGGCCAGCGTCATGTCCAGTACGGTGCCAAATGCGGAGTCGCGGGGCAATGCACTGGGCATCTGGACACGAAGGATGAGATCATCACCCGGGCCAATATGTAACCGTTGGGCCAGACGTGAGTTGATCAGGATCTGATTGTCCGAGGGCGATGGCAGTAACCCGCTACCGCTATCGCCACCGGGGGCGGCGGCGGGGTCGGAGGCGGGGGATTGATCGAAGAATCGTTGATCAACTCCCAGCACGTTGACCGAGCGTGCGATCTGTGATCCATCCGTCGTCGATGCGACGCCTCGCACCTGAAGCGCCGGGGCCAACGCTGATCCGCTGAGGGAATCCCCCAATCGTTCTGCCAAGTCATCCAGGAAGAATCGATCATTGGAGGTCAGGGCGAGATCGAACTGGCCGATTCGAGCCAGGGCCTGAGCGCGGAGCGTCTGCTTGACTGAGTCGCCCACCACCAACGCCCCGATCAGCACCGCGGCTCCGATGGTCGCACCCAGCACCACGCCCAGATGGGTGCGCCAGTAATACGCAAGGCTCTGGCGAATCAGGCGAGTCTTGTTCATGCCTCGCTCCAGGGCTCCAGGCGACCACGGCGAAGCGTGAGTTTGAGTTCCATTCTCGCGGCCAGAGCCGGGGAATGCGTGACAGTGACCAGCGTCACGCCTTGCTCCTGATTGAGCGTGGCCAGAAGATCGCCCAGGTGGGCCGCGGAATCTTCATCCAGCGATCCGGTGGGTTCGTCAGCGAGCAAGAGCTTGGGTTGATTGATCAAGGCCCTGACCACCGCGACGCGTTGGCATTCGCCCCCAGAAAGTTGCCCCGGCTTGTGGGCGGTTCGATCCCCCAACCCGACCAGATCGAGCAGTTCCTTCGCTCGCTGGGGTGCACTGCGCTTCAGGTCGTCATCATGATGGACGAGGCTCGGGATGAGAACATTCTCCAGGGCGCTGCATTGGGGGAGCAGGTGGTGCGATTGGAAGATGAACCCGAGATGGGTATTTCGGAACGTGGCGAGTTGTTCATCACTCTTGTTTGCCAGATCGACACCATCAAAAGTGACGGTGCCACCACTGGGTCTGGTCAAGGCGCCGATGATGTTCAAGAGCGTACTCTTGCCACACCCCGAGGGGCCGACGATGGCCAGCGATTGGCCCGCCTCGAGCGTCAGGTTGACGCCTTGCAACACACTGGGCGGCGCGTGGCCATCCAAGGCGTCGTAGGACTTCTCGATGTCGATCAACGAAAGCAATGGGGTTGATCCGGATGATGATGTCGGTTGAGTCATGGGCAAGGCTTCACGTCGTAAGGGGTTTGCCGTACGTCAGCGGTTCGGGAATCGTGGCGAATTCCTTGACGGCTCTGAACAGTGGTGCGAAATCCTTGTCGAGGTTGCCGATCAGGCAGTCCGTCAGGTCGCCCCGCAGGTCGGGATGCGCCATGATCAGATCCTTGAAGCTGAAGGCATGATCGTAGAACGCGAAGACCAGACTTCGCATGGCCTCGAGGCCCTGGCAGAATTGAGTTGCGTACCCCTCAAACCGCTGGGCGGAGACATCGCCTTGATCCAGGGCTTCATTCACCGCATCCCCCGCCATGACCCCCGACTGCAACGCCAGGAACACGCCCGAGGAGAACACGGGATCGAGGAACGCGAACGCATCGCCCACCAGCAGCAGGCCATCCGCCGCGCAGTGGCGCGAGCGATAGGAATAATCACCCGTCACGCGAAAATCAACTTCCCGGGTTCCAGGGGTGAGATGGTCCTTGATCCAGGGTTGAAGCTCGACTTCACGTTCGAAGATCGCCAGGGGATCGCGATCGCCCCGGTACAGATACTCGCGCTCGGCAACGATGCCCACGCTGGCCATGTCATCAGGCAACGGGATGTACCAGAACCACCCCTTCTCGGGAAGATACGCGATGGTGGTCGCGCCTTCGTCAATGCCACGATCACGCATTGCACCCCGGTAATACGTCCAGATGGCGATCTTCTTCAGGGATGGGTCCGCGACCCGCCAGTTTTCCTGGGTCACCGCGAACAAGTCGCGCCCACTCGCGTCGATGGTCATCGGCGCTCGTAATTCAATTGAATCGCCTTTGCTTGTCTTCGCCATGACTCCCACGACCCAGCCATCTTCACGGATCAGGGACTTGGCGCCGGTCTCCATAAGCACCTGGGCTCCATGTTCGATCGCGTGATCGAGCATCATCTGATCGAATTCATCACGCTTCACCTGCCACGTCGTGGCGCAGTCATGGTCGGTGTGCTTGGAAAAGTAAAATGGCGTCGTACCCTTTCCATCAGTGCCCACGAACTGGACGCTGCGCTTCTCGACCGCAAAGCCTGCGTTTTGCATCTTGTCGAGCACGCCGATCCGCTGCAAAGGGAACCAGCAATAGGGGATGAGCGACTCACCGATCCGATACCTCGGGAATCGTTGCTTTTCGAGAATGACGACGTTCTTGCCCGCCTTGGCCAGGATCGTCCCGGCCGACGTCCCGGCGGGGCCGGCCCCGATGATGATGACATCACATTCCATGGTGGTCGTTGATTCAGGCATTGGGCTTACTTGGATGCAGCCTCGCTGTTCAGAGGAGGAAGAATTTCGACGACCTCCGCTAGCAACGCCTCGTCATCATTCAACAAGAGGTTGTGCCGACCATAGAGCAGGTGCGATTCGCCCAGCTCAAAGGCCCGGCTGGCGATCTCATCGCACACGAACGAAAAGTAGGCGTTGGGGCGGCAGACATACGAAATATCATACGCCTTGAGCAAGGCGCCGAGCGGTCGATCACAGGCCAGGATTTCGGCCCGGGCGGGAGGCTCAAACTGGTCGAGATTGATGCGGATCGCCCCGAATTCGGTGGCCAAACCCTGTTCAGTCACGAGCACGACCTGGCGGGTCAATTGTGAATTCTCTTCATGCTTCTCCAGGACCTTCACCTTCAGCGTCGTGCCCCAATAGGCCTCAAGCTTCGATGTCATGTCCTGCTCGTGGACCAGCAAGTCCCGATAAGGCATGGGCATTGATTCACCATCGAGCTGTTCGATGGTGGGCGGGGGCACCTCATGCGAGGCATAGAAATCCGTCAGCGGATAGAACAGGTCGGCGATCTTCTCGTGCAGGGGCGTCATGCGGGCTGTTCCGATTCGATCTTGACCCAACGCTTCGCCTTGAGCTCGAAACGGGGCAACGTGTTCGGGGCGACCAATTCGATCGGGACCCTCAGGTTGTAGATGGAATGAAACGTGTCGGCGATCGATCGTTTCAAGCCCTCGGGATCGGGTTCGTTCGCCTCGGGTTCAATGAGCAGATTGAGTTCGGTCATGCCGCGCAGTTCGCTGATCTCGACCCGGTATTCCGCGATGCCTTCCAGCGAGTGGATGATCTGGTCCACCGCGCTGGGGTAGAGGTTGACGCCCCGGACGAAAATCATGTCGTCGGTTCTGCCGATCACGCCCCCCAGCAGCGTCCGCTCGTAGAGCCCACATTCGCATTGGCCGATCGGCCCCGGCCTGACGAGGTCTCCCGTGCGATAACGCAGCAAAGGTGAACCGGTGCGCCCCAGCGTCGTGATGACAAGCTCGCTCACTTCATCGGAATCGGCAGGCATGGCGAGACCCGTCTCGGCGTCGATGTATTCGCAATACAACGACCATTCCAGCAAATGCAGGACGCCTGCTTGTTTGGGACACTGATGCGTGCCGGGGCCGATCTCGGTCATGCCATGATGATCAAAGACGTTCGCCCCGGGCCAGAGTGATTCGATGCGATCGCGGACCGCGGGAATGCTGCCTCCCGGTTCGCCACCCACCACGATGGTGCGCACGCTTGATTTTGAAAGGTCCATGCCTTCTTCCCTGGCGACCTCGCCGATGCGAATGGCGTAGGTGGGGGTGCAGCAAAGAACCGTCACGTTGTTGGCGAGAATCGCCCTGAGCCTTGTCACGCTGTTCATGGAACCGCCCGGGATGACTAGGCAGCCCATCTTCTGAGCCGCTTCGTAGCCCAGCCAGAAGCCAATGAAGGGCCCGAACGAGAAGGCGGCGAAGAGTCGATCCTTGGAGGTCACGCCCTCGGCCTTGAAGACTTTGATCCAGCCATCGAGCATCCAGTCCCAGCTTTCAGGCGTGTCGAGCCAGCGCATGGGTTTGCCGGTCGTGGAACTCGTCTGATGCAATCTCGTATAGCGTTCAATCGGAAAGGTGAGGTTGGTTCCGTAGGGGGGATGCGCATCCTGATCAGCCGCGAGTTCGGCTTTGGTGGTGAAGGAAACACGTCGCGAGAATTCGGCCAACGAACCGATCGATCCATCGACGCCCGCATCCCGCAACCGATCTCGATAGAACGGATTGGTCTCGCGTAATTGGGGAATCAACGCTTGCAATTGCGCCAACTGGTGGGCTTCGATTGCACTTCGATCTGGACTGGTCGTGTCGGTCATGACTAAGAAGGAGTCTCATCCGCCTCGACGGCGGCTGGCGGTGGCTTGGCGGGACCAGGCCCCGGCTTGTACATGGAAACGAGCGTTCCGCCCGCCGCGGCGAGAAGAATGCCGGCGTAAAAGGGCCAGCGAATCGTACCGATACCTCCCGCGGGGGGATGCATGGCAATGGACACGATTGCGTTGACGATGGGAGCCCCCGCAAAGATGATCGACATGACCACCGCGGGATGCCCCTTGGCCCCGAAGGCGAGCAAGACGCAGAAGGCGCCGATGGCCCCTGTGACCCCCGCGACCAATGACCACGCGATGCCCTTGATGGGCATGGAAAATCCCGTGTTGCGGAAGATCAATATCGCCAGGGGGGCGAGCACCGCGATCAGGACGTAGGCGATGCCTACCCAGAGAAACGCCTTGTAGCGACCGTTGACGGCGTCGTTCATGCCCAACTGGCCCGTGTGGAGCAGGATGCCATAGACGCCCCAATTGGCGACCGTGAGTAGGGCGAACATGAGCCACGCGTTGTTGGAATGGTCAGGCATGGATCAGGAGTCCTTGTGTGTTTCGCTCGTTTCGGGAGGCGCAACCTGGAGCGCTGCGTCAACGTCGGGGGGGATCGCCACCGAGTGCATGGAATCTTCACCTTGGGATTTGCTGACGCAGACGACCTTCCATCTGGCCCGGGCCACGATTAATGGTGAGCCTTCGGGATCGGGCAATCTGAATTCGGCTCGGTACGAGATCGATTTGGATCCCTTGGCCTCGACCTGCAGATGAACCTCGACTTCATCCTGATACCGGAGCGGAGCGAGATAGTCGCACGATGCCTGGACACGAGCCCAGCCCAGCATGGGGCCTTTCCCGCCTGCATTCTGGTGAACGTTCAATCCAAGCGAACGAAAAAACGCGTGTTCGGCTGATTCCAGGTAACGGAAGTAGTTGGAGAAATGCATGATGCCCGCCATGTCGGTCTCGGCGAACTCCACCCGTCGTGTCATCGTGAACTCGTAAGGCATCTCGGCATCCGGGGGGTCGGACAATTCCGGGGGATGTTATCGTCAAGAAACTGAATCAGGTATCGGGAAAGCCTCGTTTGAAGGCTCATGATTCCGCCGTGATTGAAGAAGGCCATCATAGACCGAGGCCACTTCGGACGCCATGCGCTGGGCATTGAAGTACTCGATCACCGATTGTTTTCCGAGGGTTGAAAGCTCATTGGCAAGATCGCGATCCTGCAGCAGCCTTTGGAGTTCATCGGCCAGGGACACAGGATTCTCAGGCTCGCACAGCAGCCCTCCCCCGGTCCGCTCGATGATTTCGGGGAAGGCCCCATGCCGAGGTTGCACCACCGGGACGCCATGGGCCAGGGCCTCGATGAGGTAGAGGCCGAATGCTTCGCCATAGTTGGCGGGAACGGACAAGACGTCGATTGACTTCAGGAATTCAAGCTTGGCTTCGCGGGTGACATTGGGGCGGAATTCGACGCGATCGAGACACCCCGCTTCGCGCAAGCGGGACTGGAGTCTGGCGACGTAGGGACGATCGACTTTCAATTGAACGCCACACACGATCAGCTTCAGGTCGGCTACCTCATCTCGTTTCACGAGTTCGATGAACGCTTCGATGAGCGTCTCCAGACCTTTCTCGGGGCACATCCGGGCCAGGTAGCCGATCGTGGCACTGCGGGGTCCTCGCTGGAAAGAGAGATCCACATCATCAAGGGCGATGCCGTTGTGCACGACATGCAATTTCGATTCGTCGATCCCGAGTCGCGACCCCATACGCTGTGCGTAGTCGTGACTGACCGGGATGAAGCCATCGATGTCATCGACACGTTGCCTGAGGATGTTCCAAGCTTCCTCGCTCTTGGCCTTGGGCAAGGCATCGAGATAGCTATCTTCGCCCTGCAGGTTCGAGACGATGGGCA
>JAPULD010000429.1 GCA_027295365.1 Planctomycetota bacterium | reverse complement strand
CGGCACCGGTGTAGATCGCAGTGCACCCGGTGAAGACGCAGGCCCCGTCGTCGGGAATGGGGGTCTTGAAGGCACAGACCTCGATGGTTTCGAGCAGGATATTTTCGTCCAGGTTGAATCGTTGTTTGTCCAGCATGCGATACGGACGTCGGCAGCGAATTTCCGCCGCCCCGAATCCCGCGTTCACGATCTTGGCCATGTACGCCTCGTAGGTCAGGCAGCCCGACAAGCACTTGGCCCGAAGCTCCGCATCATCGCGAAGGTGCTGGGGCATGTCGCAGGGGGAAATCGGATCGGACATCGACAAACGGCCGGCGGGCTTGAGCACGCGGTGCATTTCCGACAACGCTTGTTCAAGATCACCCGATTCACCATTTTCAGAGGTCTCAAAAATGTTGAACAGGCAGTTCTGGGCCGCAAGATTGATCGAAATGTCATCCACCGGCAGCTCCAGCGCATCGCCATCTCGGACATCAACAAAGGATGGGTCGAACCACTCGTTCGTCCTGGCTGCTTCTTCGAGGTTCTTCTTGGCCACATCGCGCATCTCGCTGACCGGATCGACCGCGATGACGCCTCCAGGACGCCTGGTGAAGTAGGCAAGCTGAAGAGCTTCGAGCCCGCCCCCTACCCCGACGTACAGGACCGTCTGTCCCTCGGTCATGTCCTGGGCGTGGACGGTGGTGCCACATCCGTAATTCATCTCGTGCATGATGCTCGGGATGACCAGACCGGGCAGGTACTTGGGCGTCTGGGGGACACAACACAAGCCGGCATCGGGTGACTCCGCGGCCTTGCGATATACATCCTGAACGGTTTCGTGGTACGTCGTGCTCATGCGTGCTCCATAGTCCTTTCAGTGACCTAGTATCCTATTCCATAACAAATCATCCAGGAATGCTATTCCGGCGTAACCGGATCTCGCGAAATCTTGTTTCCAGACTCGGACGGTGAGACTCATGGGCATTCATCTGGTTCACAAAGCTTAAATACCGGCCTAGAATCCCCACGATGCAGCGTTTCATTGATACGTTGGGCGGCTTCTGGGAGCTTTTCAAGCTGGCCATCACGAACGGTTTCAAGCTTCGGGGTCCCTATTGGAGCTGGCGATACGAAACCGCGTTTGGTTCAGATCCTGCCAAATGGCCGAGCCGAATGGAACGAACCCGGGCCATGATCGACTACGGCCGCTGGGTCTATCGAATGAAGCGACACCGATAAGCCACGCTCGCTATCGTGGTGATATGACCATCACCAAGACCAATTTTGTCACCCATCTCGAATCCGCGATCGACGGCACGCATTTGCCTTCTGGCACCATCCAGACCTTGCATGAGGGGAGACCGCTCTGGGTCCGCTACGACCTGGATGCGCTGGCCCAGTCGATGAGTCGCGATGATTTGCAGTCGCGCCCCCAATCCATGTGGCGATATCGGGAACTGCTGCCGGTCGTTGACGATGCGAACATCGTCTCGCTGGACGAAACGATGACGCCACTGATGCGTTGTCCCCGGCTCGGGGCGAAATTGGGGATGAAAAATCTGCTCATCAAAGATGAATCACGTTTACCCACGGGATCGTTCAAGGCCCGGGGCATGGCGATGGCGATTTCAATGGCCAAGGAATTGGGCATCACGAGGGTCGCCGCCCCTACTGCAGGCAATGCAGGCGGAGCGATGGCGGCGTACGCAGCCCGAGCGGGCATGGAATGCTACGTGTTCATGCCCAGTGACACCCCCATAGTCAATCGCTACGAAGCCGCGCTCTATGGAGCCAAGACGTATCTCATCGATGGCCTGATCAATGATTGCGGCCGCCTTGTTGGCGAAGGCAAGGAAGCCATGGGTTGGTTCGACCTGTCCACGCTCAAGGAACCCTATCGGATTGAAGGCAAGAAGACGATGGGTCTGGAGCTGGCCGAGCAGATGGAATGGAAATTGCCCGATGCGATTCTGTATCCCACAGGAGGCGGGACGGGCTTGATCGGGATGTGGAAGGCGTTTGCTGAACTGACTGCCTTGGGTTGGCTTGAAGACCCGATCAAACCTCGCATGTATTCGTGTCAGTCCAGTGGCTGCGCGCCGATCTCCAATGCATTTGAAGCAGGCGAACGATTCGCCACCGCCCCTGACGATCCGCACACAATCGCCAGCGGTTTGCGAGTCCCGGTGGCGGTGGGTGACTTCATGATTCTTGATGCGGTGCGAGCCAGTGGAGGCAAGGCCTTGGCCGCTCAAGAGGACACGCTGATCGGCTGGATGAACGAAGCGTGTGCGTTGGAAGGCATCGCCCTCTGCCCCGAATCCGCGGCATGCCTGGGCGTGCTGGACCATGCGTTGAAATCAGGCGAGATCGATCCCGACGAGACGGTGGTTCTGTTCAATACCGGAGCGGCCCAGAAATACGTCGAGGCGATGGAAGTTGAATTGCCCACGCTCGATCACACGAAGGCGATCGATTGGGCATCCATTCATTAAAGGCACCCAGTACCGATCATTGCGAAAATGATCATGTACCTTGTCGTGTGGCTAGAATCGAATCGAATGATGCCACAAGAAGGTCTCTTGCCGTGAAGCGACGGATCGCGATCATCCTGGTATTTCTAATGCTGGGAACCGGGATAAACGTCGTCATAGCGTGGGGTGTAGCCTATCGAGGTGACGTTGAAGCAGTTGTCGTCGATGCGGCGCTCGCCACAGAAATACTGCAGTTCATTGGCCTGCATGAGAATTATGATCCGATCGTTGAACGCCGTTCCCGGTTCGGATTTGATGAATTCACCACCATGTGGCACGTTCCCGGAGAGAGCCACGCCATCTGGTATTTCCGTTACGGCTGGCCGTTTCGATCATTCGAACGGATTGAAAGATTCGAAGACGGTGACAACTCTCTCTTCATCATCACCCGAGGAATTAGGCCTCGTACGGTCCCACTGATGGAATTCAGGTGGCCCACCCCGATGCAAATCTACTGGCCCGGCTTCTTCGCCAATTCAACCCTGTCCGCCATCACACTCTCCTTGATCGTCTTCGCCACGATCAAGTATCGGCGCTACTTGCGAAGTCGTCGTGATCAGTGCACCGCCTGCGGCTACGACCTCCGCGGCGCGGAGCATGACCAATGCCCAGAATGCGGGATGGTGATGAAACGGAGTGGTCATTCATGATGCGATGGTTCACAAGGATCATCGTGGTCATACTTCTGGGCGCGATCGTGAATGTCGCCATCGCTTGCTATTTGGCCTACCGAGCGGACTACACGCAGTTCTCCAGTCAGGGATGGCAAGCAATCAAGCATTCGGAACCGCTGATCGTCAACAAAGAGGATAAACTTGGCGTGACGTTTGTCGGGAGCGTTTTCTATTCACGGAATTCCGATCAATTCTTTGAAATTCATGAGGTCGTTCCTTCCTGGAGTCTGCGATATCGTGACGAAACGCCTTTGTTCCAGCAAACGAAGGCCAACAGCTTCGAGATGGCGAGCGGATGGCCGTTACGTTCGTTCAAGGCCGCGTACCTTTACGTTGGCACGATCCCGCGGGCAGGGAAGGTGATTTACGGCTATGAGCTCGAACCGATCCCGCGCGTTCGCATGATCCCGACGAAACCAATTTGGATGGGATTCTTCGGAAACACCGCGGTGTGGGCGATTCTGCTCGGAATGACATGGTTCCTTGGCAAGACCAGCCTGCACCTGGTTCGGCGCCGAAAAGGACGATGCCAAAAATGTGGCTATGACCTTCGCGGTGCAGAACACAATCGTTGCCCCGAGTGTGGAACGATGATTCGTGTCAATTTTCCATCCCGGGAAACAGAAAGCTGAAATGCAGTTCCGCATGACGGCAATGGAATTGAATCCACTGTTCGTGATCCATCGTGTCCAGGAACGGATGCACCGCCTCCATGCGTTCGTTCCGGGTTCGTTCAACCCCGGCGCGCAAATACGCCATCGCTTCACCCAGCGTCACGTCCTCGGTGGGTGCATACCGAGCCATTTCGCCTTCCAGCTTGATGCCGGGGGGTAGGCCTTGTGACAGCAATTGATCGCGATCTCGCCTGGCGGCAATCTTTCGTTCTCGCTCGGGTCCAAGTACGTCATACCCATCGATCGAATTGTGAATCGCTCTGGCCACGTGCTGGAATATCTGACTCGGCGTGCAGTTTCCCGTGGCGCGTATCGAACCCCCGGCCAGCGTCTCGGCGTCTTCGAGAATCGCCTCCATCGAGTCGAAGCGAATCGACCTTCGTTCGGGTTTCGCCTCGTCACCGGTCATTCCGAGTTCGATTCGGTGGATGCTTCGGGGGTCTTTTCGACAGGCTGCAGAAAACTGAAATGCATCTCCGAATGGCGGCAATGCAGCTGGATCCACTCCTCATGCTCGAGGAATCCGAGAACGGGACTGCGCTGTTTCATGCGTTCACCCTTCTCGATTCGGTCCACGACCTTCTTGAGATGACCCGTCGCCTGCGCCCAGGTGACATCATCGCTCGGGACAAGAAACTTGAAATTCCCCGGCAATTTCACCCCCGGCTTCATGGGTTTGTTCAGCACGCTGCTGCGCATCATCTTGACGATCCCCCTGACGATGAGGGGAGCGTTGGGAACCTCGAATCCGTCCAGCGAGCATTGAATCAATTTCGTCACGTGCTCGACGATCTGGGCCGGCGTCCAGTTGCCCGACGCTTGTATGTTTCCCTCGAATGCGGATACATCATCAATGAGATCGCTCATTCTTCCAAAACGAAGTGAGCGCCGGTCACTGACTTTCTTGGTGTTCACTGTTGACATGGTCGGGGATTGTAGGGCATCCTGCCTTGGCGAGGTCACTCGTCGTCGGCCTCGGCTTTTTCGTCGAGCAATCCGGTGGCGCAGGCCGCCTTGTCCAGATACCAACGCAACATCCCGTTCGTGGGTCTTGCCCCCAGGATGGGCAGATCCTCGAACGTGTCCTCCCCACTGGCGACTCGTTGGATCATCGCCGCCTTGTTCGATCCAGTCACCAGGATGGCGACGAATCGAGCGGTGTTGATGATGGGGTAGGTCATCGTGATACGTTCCGCCGGGCTGGCGTCCATCGAAGTGTTGAAGCGGATCCAACGTTCTTTCTCGCCCAGCGCCGGGGTATGGGGAAACAGACTGGCGGTGTGCCCATCCTCGCCCATGCCCAGAAGCACGTAATCCATTCGGCGTTCAGTCTCGTCCTCGCGCCACTCAAGAGCCTCGTGGATCTGCTTTTCATAATCAACGTCGGCGGTCTCCGACATCGCCATGATCGGATGAACCTGTTCGCGGGGGATGTCGGCATGGGCGACGATCGTCTCGTCGAGATCGGGATAGTTGGACTGGGGATCGGTCGGGGGCACGCATCGCTCATCGACCATCCAGAGATGCGTCCGCCGCCATGGCATGAGACGGCAATCGGGGTCGATCATCAATCGCTGATACAGAGGCAGGGGTGTTCTGCCCCCCGAGAGGGCCAGGTGAAAGTCGCCAAACTCCTGAACCGTCTGCATGGCATGATGACACAGATCGCGCGTGACGAAGTCCATCAACTTATCGATCGTCTCGGCGACCACCGAAGAGCCGGGCAGCCCCGGAACGGCTGACGTTTCTTCGATCAAGTCGTACGTCTCGATCTCGCGATCGGGATCAGGCTGATAGGAGTGTTCCTCGGGCATAGAAACGTCATCATCTCACGCCGAGGCGGAATTGGCCAGTCGCCTCAATATCAAAATGGAGAGTCCGGGTTGAATCGGGACCAGGATGAAGCTTCCGGAGTGCTCAGAATCCATCACCCGGGGCATCCAATTGCCATCCCTCCCGGTATCAGGAGCGAAGTCAGTAATGCGAGGCATCCCGAATCGAGGCTAGAATTCACGGTATGAAAGGATTGAATCCCATGGTGAAACCACTGGCCCTGATTCTCGGAGTCCTTGTCCTGAATTCTGGCGTGATCGCCCAGGAGACAACGCCTCCTTCGACGCCCCCAGATCAAGAGGATTCAATCCTGGGTCAGCCTGACCAACCACTCGATAGTCGTATCGATCCGAGCAAGATCACGAATCTCGACCTTCCCCCCCTGCCCGAGCAGGTGGTGTTGCCCATGCCTCCTTGGTTTGCATTGTCGCGTACGCCCACCGAGGTCCCGATCGACGAGGACTCATGGCAACAGGCCATGGATGCGATTCAAAAAGGCGTGGAATTCTTGCGATCTCAGCAGGCTGACAATGGTTCGTGGATGGGCCAGGCGATGGCCGCCCCTTCCGATGCACCTGAGAAACCCAGCCCGATCGCAGTGGCCATCACGGCCCTGGCCATGAAGGCGATCGCACAAAGCCAGGAGCATGACAAGGACGACCCGACCTTGCAGATGGCGGCCAACTACATCCGCCGGGCTCAACTGGACAATGGCTCCTTTGAAGGTGGCGCACTGGGCAACTACGTCACGTCATGCGTCGTCATGGCCCTGGCCTCCCATGATGAATTCGCGTTCGATACCGAGATCCACCACGCCACCCAATGGCTCAAGCAATCGCAATGGGACCAGTCCGAGGGCGTGGGCACGAGGCAGGATTGGTTTGGGGGGGCAGGCTATGGCAATCGGGGGCGCCCCGATCTGTCCAACACGCAGTTCATGCTTGATGCACTTTACGATGCGCATCTCAGTCCGGATGAGCCTTCGGTGCAAAGGGCTCTGATGTTCGTGAGCCGAACCCAGAATCTCAAAGAGACCAACAACGCTTCGTGGGCGACCAACGATGGTGGCTTCATCTACACCCCGGCCAATGGGGGCGAGTCGATGGCTTCGGAAGTGGCGGGCGAGGGGCGGTATGGCGAAAACATTCCCGCGGGACACGCTCGATCATTGCGCAGTTATGGCTCGATGACGTATGCCGGTTTCAAGAGCATGATCTTCGCCGGCCTCTCGCAGAACGATATTCGCGTGCGAGCCGCGTTCGACTGGATTCGAAGGAACTGGACGTTCGACGAGAATCCCGGGCTTGGTCAGCAGGGTCTGTATTACTACTACAGCACGATGGCCAGGACGCTGACCATCGCCCAGCAGCATCACATCACCGACATCGAGGGCGTCAAGCACAATTGGCGGGAAGAATTGATCGCGAAGCTACTCTCGAATCAGCGCGAAGACGGCAGTTGGATCAACGAAGCCGATCGCTGGATGGAAGGCGACCCGGTGCTGTGCACGACGTACTCGCTGCTGGCGTTGGAAGAGGCGATGAAGCCTATTCTGAAACTGGAAGAAGAAGAGTAAGCACACAATGCACGCAGTAGGGTGCGATGTGCGGACCGATTGTGCTACGACACCAGAGAAACCATGGTCCGCACCGCGGTCCCTACCCTGGATTCCCTTGGTTGACTTGATTCACGAAGCAACCAGCCGCCTGCTCCAGATCGCCACCAGCGTGGCCAGGGCCAACAGAATCGCTCCCGTGGTCTGGTGGATGGTGGTGATGATCACTTCGAGCAAGGGAATCTCACCTTCGCCATTTCGGAACATCACCGCGACCATCGCCCCCACCCCCAGCAACACCTGCAAGCCCACCAACATCAGTATTGAATACCCCAGGCGAGCCAGAGGGCGATGCTTGTGAAAACAGACCATGAATTTCAAGCCAACCACGATGACGGCCACCGTCAACACACAAGCCATGAGCACGTGCAGGCCCAGGAGACTGTGCGTGATCATTTTCTGAACGCCCACTTCCGCATTCAAATGGCGATACAACGCCCCCAGGACAAGCTGAATGACAAAGAGGATGGGCAAAGCAGTTGGTAGTTTCAAGTCGTATTTCGAGGTGTCTATCTCCACGTCAATGCGTGGAGATTTCCAGAACGACGAGCAGAACGCCGCCATGCAGACGATGGTGGCGAAGGTCGCTTGCCCGAAGACGCCATGCATGATTGCGAGGGGCAGGTTGTTTTCGGTGACCCTCGTCCCGCCCAAGATCCCCTGCACGATGACCATCATCAACACGACGATCGACAATCGTTTGATCCACGTGCGCGTATCCACCATGTGCAGATGAATCACGACCGCGATGACGCTCAACCCCACCAGCAGACCCCAGAGTCGGTGAAAATGCTCGGCATAGACGTTCGAGTCCTCCTGCATCTTCACCATGGGATAGAACATCATGGGATAATCGAAGGTCGTCAGCCAGTCAGGTACGGCCATCCCCGCCTCAAGTCCCGTGACGATCCCACCTGAAATGATCAGAGGCAGCGTCGTGATCGCGGCGACCATGAGAAACTTTGACGACCAATCGATGGATTTCGCAGGCGATTGATTCTTGAACCCCGCCATCCCCGCCCCGATCAGACAGCAGGCAATCGCGGCCACCGCAAACCCCAGGATCCATAGAAACCCGGTGACCAAAGCTTCGCCAGTTGTCTCGCGTCCATTAAGGCTGGCGACGATGAGAAAATTGATTCCAGTGAGAGCCAAGCCGAGCTTGATCGCCCCGATGGGGCCATCTGAGGTCAGTCTCGATTTGATGAAACCCGAGGCGATGACCACCAAACCCAGCAGGGCCAAGACTCCCCAGACTCTCCACGAACCAACCCCTCCATATGGAGCCATGCCGATATAAGCGATAGCCCACATGAGCACGGAGGTCCCGAAACCAAGGGCCAACAAGCTTCCTTGCTCCCGAGATGCCATTTGATTGTTCAATGTTGGATTCTGCTCGCTCATGGGCAATTCCGGGCTTTCAGCCATCCCCAAGCCTATCGAAAAGGCAAGCGGAATCGTACCGCCCAGATGGATCGGTCTCGCGGGGGTCATATACTATGTGACAAATTTCACAAAGGCCACGAATTGAGTCTCCACTGGTCGCCCCGGGCTGCGATTCAATCAGTACACTTTCCCATTCGCGCCTTCCTCTATCGCCAAAGTGTCGCCCCATGAGCATCGTCAGTTCATCAACCAACAACGCCGTCTCAAGGGACGTCGCCCCACCCCGACGCGGGTGGTTTCGCATCTATGCGGACCTGACCAAGGCGAGGCTCAGTGCGTTGGTGGTGTTGAGCACGGCCGTAGGCTTCATCGTGGCAGGGGGTTCGATCGTTGACTGGCCTCGTCTTGTTTTGACTGCCTTGGGCACGACTTTGGCCGCGGCCAGCGCATCCATGATCAACCAACTCATGGAGAGG
>JAPULD010000428.1 GCA_027295365.1 Planctomycetota bacterium | reverse complement strand
CAGACGCCCGGGATGCATCGCGTCGATTCCTGGACAGCGATCATTTTTTATCAACGGGTGATTCGCGGGGCACATACGAATCCGCCGGAACCGAGAGGGCTTCCCTGACCGACTGCAGGATTCGCCGGGCTTCCTGGTCATCGACCTTGCATAAATCGACCACCGCATCGGATTTGGCTCGACCTGATCGAAGGTCGATGGCGGGGCCTCGCAGGGTGGATGGAATATCCATGACCCCTTCCCCGGTGATGGTCGAATAAAATACCAGGGCCGCGACGAGCGAGCCGGTGGGGGAGGGGTGCGACCCGTCCGAAATGTACAACGACAACTCGGGATGCTCCTTGCGGATCAACTCGAACGCGAACCCGACCGGAGCGACTTTCGCATCAAGTTCCAGGGCGATGCTGTGGTGGGCGAAAGAGATGACCTGAAAATCCTTCAGGGGTGATTCGCGACGACGCCATTGCTGATAGAAGACGGGCGTCGCCCCGGCAGCCTTGATGGCCTTGCCGAACTTTCGGGCGGACTCGTGAAAAGTCTTGAATCCCATGACCCGAGGCTTCCCGTCGATCATGTGTCGCTCGCCGAACGTGCTCTGGGACTGGAGCACGACGAAGTCCCAATCGCCCTCGTTGATCGCCTCGAGAGCATCACCCTGTTTCCAATGGTGGACCAGCGTCATACCCCCGGGAGCGATCATCCGCGTCTCGATGATGGGCGAGTCGTCGTCGGCCTCGGCAATCGCCTCGAGCATGGCCGGCAGGTTGTTGAAATAGGTGTAACTGTTGCCGATGAAGAGGACGCGGATCGGATCGTCACGGGAGGTGGCCAGACTTTGCCCCGTCAAGACGATCAGCGTCAGCGTGAGCAGGGCGATCGTTCGGGCACTACGATGATTCAAGTTCACACGCGCTCTCCTTCGGACGACTTCAAACAGGGAGGCCGAGACCCACATGGCCGACGACGCACGCCTGATGACGGTGTACCCGGTGATACCGGTTCGCGACATGGACGCTTCACTCGAGTATTACACGAACAAGCTTGGGTTCACGATGACGTTCAACGACGCTTCTGATTCCGGGTCTGATTCCGGGGGGGCCATCGGCTACGCCGGGGTGAGTCGGGATGGTGTGTGCCTCCATTTGCAGACCATGGCTGAGGATGAGGATCCCACCATGCCGCTCGTGCGGATCGAAGTGAGGCAGATCGAGAAACTCTACGAGGAGTATCTGGCCAAGGGGATCGTGGCCCCGACGGGTCAGCTCGAGGACAAGCCTTGGGGATCCAAGGATTTTGGCGTCTACGACCTGAACAACGCGGCCCTGGTGTTCTTCGAGGATCTCTGATCTCGACGGAACTCCAGAGCATCCTGGACATTACGGGACTCGCGACGAAAGACAAAGGGGATCTACAACTTCCATTGACCGCCTCGGTGTCGATGAGGGCCGGTCTATACTGTCCCGGGAATACGTATGGAGTTCCGTTCATGGCGATCGCCAGTCTGCTGATCCTGTTCGTCCTGGTGGGGATCCTTGTGCCGATCCCCATCGGGATCGTGCTCATCCTGAAATCGCGCAATCCGACCTTTCACTTCCCCTCCTGCGGACGCTGCGGCTACGACCTCACGGGGTTCACGCAAGCGTCCGACGCCTGCCCCGAATGCGGCGGCAAGTATCTTGAAGTGGGCATCAAACCAGTTCAGCCGGATCGCCCAAGGTCCTTTCGCATCTGGGGCATCGTGTTGTTGGTCGTTCCGCTGCTCATCGGGGGAGTGCTGATGGGGGGACTCTTGACTGCTCGGACATTCTCACAACGAGCCAATGCCCAGGCCGTCCAAGCCCGGCAACAAGCCGCCATGATGATACAACAGCGAGTCAACACGCTGCATCGAGTCGAACTGGGCGTCGAACTCGATGCGCTGGCGGGAGAGCTTGAATCGACCCAGGACGAACAACGCATCCGGGACCTGGAAGAGGCGATCGCCAGCCTGCAACGCGAACTGGCTGGCCTCGAAAACGAAACCAATACACTGTCCGAATCGGACTTTGTTGATCAGTCCGACCGATAGCCACGATGCAGAAGACCCCCATCTTCGCATTTTTGCTTCTCTCGAAAAATCAACTCACACATGCCGGAAGATGTTCGCCTTTCCAAGTAGCCCGGGCATGGAAAGGAAGCACCCGTGCAGACCAAAGTCCTGGTGACCCTCACTTGCGCCGCTATGTTGTGTGCGATCGGCGCCATCCTGTTTCTGATGGACGTCTCCACCAAGGGCGTGCACGTCTTTTTCTGTGCGACCAAGGATCTGTGGCCCAACAATCTGACCTGGCTGTCGATCATCGTGTTCGCCATCGGAATCGGGCTGGCGATTCTGGCTCGCGTGCTTGCAGAGAAGACCGATACTCCACCGAAAATAGTTGAGAATTACAATCAGGCCCTCGTCGGCCTCGGATTCGCGCTGGCGTTGTTGGCCGTGCTTAATTTCGTCGCATTAGCTGGATTCGCCAGCCAAGGTGTGCTGACGCCCATGTTCAATCCCGCCGCAGTCAAGGATTGGTCGGTCCTGTGTGATTGCAATTCGACTTCCGACAAGTCGACCTCGGTCACAAAGCTCGTCGAGGAACGTTACAAGTCCAAGCTCTACACCCTCCGGCTGATCATGCTCCCCGGCTTTGCCGTGCTGGGGAGTCTGTTCTTCGTGGCGGGCACGTTGCGACGCAAGCGCCTGGAATACGAGGCGCAGGAATTCAAGAAAGCCAAGGACGAGGACAAGAAAGACCCATTGAGCTTCGATCGCGCCAAACTCTGGTCCGGACTCTGGTATCGACTCGGCGAAGCGGTCCTCTTTTCACTGGTGATATTCATGCTGCAGCAAGCCAAAATTATCCAGATCGCGACGATGCCAGAGAACTGGCTGCTGGTCGTGGCGTTGTTGCTGGGTATGTTCGTCAAGCCCGCCGAACAACTGATCAATGGCATCGCCGTGCGTCTGTTCAAGGGCATCGAGACCATGGTGAAGTAGACGAGCCGGCATTTCATCAAGGCATGGCAGAATCAGACGAATCTTCTCGCCATGAATCTCGAAGAGTCGTTCATGCAGCCCCTCGACCCGGGACCGTATTGACGGTGGGATCGTCTGAGACGCATGCCGCAGCTTCTGTTCTTCATCTGGCGGAGTCCGATCCTCACCCGTGGTCTCATCGATTCAAATTCATCGCCATGGCCCAGATAGACCAGTCGCCGCCACGGTTGGAGACGAAGAAGACAAATCGACCATCCGGGCTCACCACGGGGTTGGAGTCGATGGAACCGTTGCTCGTGATGGACTCACGTCCGGTGCCGTCCTCGTTGATGATCCAGATGTCGTCGTTGGGTCGATTCGTGGTATCGACGTTCTCCATGGACGTATAGACGATCTGCGTGCCGTCGGGTGTCCAGGTCGGGAAGGAATACGGCGCGAACAAGGCGGGATCGAACGTGATCAGTTCCTCCTCGGTGAGTTGCTCGCGATACGCATCCAGTATTTCATCGGACTGGTACGTCAACTGCGTCGGCGAGTGACCCTCGCTGGAGATGACCCAGAGATTGTCATCCTCTCCGATGAAGGCGATCTTCGTTCCGTCGGGCGATATCTTGGGTTGGCGACCATTGATCAGTTCAGTGGGAAAACGTCCGCCCCCGACGGTCCAGATCTGTTCCGAGCCCCGCTCCGGGTCCTCGATGCAGAAGGCGATGAGGCCGTTGTAACCCGTCGAGGGCGACAGGGCGATCCCTTTATCCGGCACGCGATAGATGTCGCGAATGCCGCCCATGAAACTCTGGTCGACGCTGATCTGCAGCAGATCCGAGGCATGCGCCCTCCGACGGTTCGACGAGAAGATCAGGTTCGCGCCATCGGAGGTGAAGGCCGGATCGAGATCTCGATAATCGCCCTGGCGGATATGCTCGATTCCTCCCGCGCGGGGATCACCCCGGGTGTCGGAGAAGTCGATCTTGATCGACTTGAGGTTGCACGACTCGAGCTTGATCACGTTGTTGGCCTGGGGAGCGATGGCGTCGGGGTACCACTCCTTCGGGATCGCCTCGGAGAAGACCAGTTGGTGTCCGTCGGGCGACATGGTCATGCCCCGGATGCCCGCGTTCGGTTCGATGCGATCAAAGACGCGGCTGACCACCCCCCGATCGTCTCCCGTCGTGTTGCGCCAGGCCCTCACGGTTCGGGCCTTGCCCACGAACGATCGGAGATCCGCGTCGTACACAACGATAAGCTGTTGCTGCACGACATACTCGTTGGTCAGCGTCAATTTGACTTCATGGGCATCACGAACATTGAGGCGCATGGAATTGATTTCCGTCAGCGTGAGTTCCCTCAACAGTGGCTGAAAATCGGTGCGCTTCGCCTCGAATCGAAACGCGATCGTGTTGTCGGTGTGCGTGAGATTCAAATCGCCGGCGTTTTCGCTGAAGACGTACGTGCGACCGGTCTCGCCACCGACCTTGATCTCGGTGATCGTTCCGACGGCATCGCCGGGATCGGTCACGATCGTGACTTTCAACGACTTGCTGCATCCCGGGAGCAACACGAATGAAAATGCCAGGAGCGCGCACGCCGAAAAACTCTTGCCGATACGTAGAGTTCGCATCCGGAACCTCCCTTGTTGAAGATCACTGGTCAGTGTTCTTTGAACCCGAGCATGGTACTGACGTTGTTCAATATATCAACGGACGGGATTCGGAGCTCTTACGTCAAGGCCAGGCCGGGGCAGGGATGATCCTCGACTTAAGTATGCAAGATGAGAACGTGCAGACACTTACATCAGGTGATCCAACGACTTGTTAAAAACCACTCGAAACCGGAAGCGGGTCGTTGCGTAGAGTGTTTCATGAAACCCCTCGATCCGGGTCAGTATCGGTTGTGGCATCGATTGCGAAGGATGCCGCGATTCGTGTTTGTCATCGGATTCGGCGCGATCCTCACGAGCGGGCTCATCGTCTCCCTGAATGCGTTCATGACGTGGGCCGTGGCGGGAGTTTCGATCGGAGCCATGAATCTGTTGCTCGTGTACTTCATGCTCATGCTCGCGGTCGGGGCTTCCTTCGCCTGGACCTGGTCGTACATGCAGAAACGCTACGCCGCCACCATCGACCTTCGCTGTCCCCAATGCGGCTACCTGACCATGGGGCTGCATTCATCCCGGTGCCCTGAATGCGGCAACGTCCTGGGATCTCCTTGATTTCATTGGTTTCCTTGAAGCCAACCAGACGACAGACGGTAGTTTGGATAGTTCTGAGCATTCGTTTCAAGGAGTCTCATATGTCCGGCCCTCGATTCTTGAACTGCATTGTGTTGGTGGTCGGCCTTGGTTTTTTTGCCTCTTCGCCAGCCCCATCAACACCCTTGGTGATGCAAGCGGCGAGCGATGTCGTCTCGCCCGGCACGACATGGGAAGTCACCACGTGTGAATCGGAAGGCATCGATGCCGAGTCAATCAAGACGCTCGTCGCCGACATCGAAGCGGGGAAGTATGGGCTCGTCGATCACTTCCTGCTCATCCGACATGGCAAGGTTGTCGCGGATCATCATTTTGAACAGGATTACGATTCGATTTTCGCCAAGGCGGATGATCAGACGAATCAACAATACAACTACGACCATCCGGCGTGGCATCCTTTTTACCGGGACACCAATCTTCATACCCTGCAATCCGTGACCAAGAGCATCACCTCCGCGGCGCTGGGAATCGCTTTGGATGAGGGTTTGATTCCCGATGGGGTCAAGACCAAGGCCATGTCGTTCTTTGAGGACCATGAAATCGATCTCGACGATCCCCGCAAGATCGCCATGACGCTCGAAGACCTGCTCACCATGCGCAGCGGCCTCGACTGGAACGAGATGATCTCCTACGACGATGCGACGAACAGCTGTATTCAGATGGAGGCGAGCGATGAATGGATCCGCTTCGTGCTCGACCATCCCATGCGCGAAGACCCCGGGACCAAGTTCGATTACAACTCGGGGGTCAGCGTCCTGCTGGGCAAGATCGTGCGCGAAACCACGGGAAAGCGGATCGACGAGTATGCCCGGGCCAAGCTCTTCGAACCCATCGGCATCAACAATTCGTACTGGAAAGTCACGCCCGATGGTGAAATCGATACGGAAGGGGGGCTGTACCTCGAGCCTCATGATCTCGCCCGCATTGCGTACCTGTTTTTACGACAAGGCGAATGGGACGGCACGCAAATCATCTCCCGGGAATGGGTTGAGAAATCGACTTCGCCCATCATCCCCGACATTGTTCCTGACGATGGTCGTCCCAATCAAGGGTACGGTTATCAATGGTGGGTTCCCAAACACGAAGAGGGCAAATCGATCGTCTACCGGGGCAGCGGCTACGGAGGACAGTTCCCCATCATCGTGCCCCACCTGGACCTCGTCATCGTCTTCAACGCCTGGAACATCCACGGCCGGGCTGAGAAAAACACCCAGACCGCGGTGCACGACATCATCATCCCGGCGGTGAGTAAGTAGGTCCGCTGTGCGGACCAAGTCGGTATCTTGAACTCGAAGTGTGAAGATTTACATTAAGGGAGGTGGTCATGAATACCAAGTTCACCAAGGTCATCATCGCCGGGGCGGGCCTGGGATTCCTGGAGACCTTTTCAATCTGGTTCGTACCCGAGGAGCCTTACCCGAGCTTCATCGTGGCCTCGGGCGTGCTCAATGGGGCGTTACTCGCGATCCTCATCACTTCGACGCTCGGCCGCGCCAGTTCGATTTCGAAGTCGCTTTTAGTAGGCGGACTGTTCGGACTCCTGCTGGCGACGGTGGTCTACCTCGCCAAGGGCGGATGGGTGAGCAACGACGCCCCGTACGTCGTGCCGTCCGGCCTCGTGACGGGCTTGCTGCTGGGTCCGATCGTGCGCTGGTTGAGTCGCGCCGGGACAACGGGTGAATCGTCATCGTAATTCATGGGCCATGTACCCAGGACCTGAACTACGAAGACAGCACGCCCAGCACATACGGGTCATGAAACGCCATCCGGCCGCAGTTCTTGCAGATGATGGCGAGCATCTCCATTTTGGGGGCGGCACCGATGCCGTGGCGCTCGACCTGAAAGGTGATGAGGGGGTGCTTGGGATCGATGCCGAGTTGCGTGCCCCCACACGCGGCGCAGGGGGCGAGGGCATCGAGTTCCTGCAGGGCTTCGATCGGATCCTTGATCAAGGTGGGGCCGGTCATGGGCAGCTCCTTTTAACGAGAAGGATAACGAATACGCAAATTGTATCGAGCGCAGTGCCAACGATAAGACTGGCATTTTCCCGTTCCTGGTTGGATCGTCCTGGGCGGACGAGTGGCGATCAGATTGACTCGCCACATTCCGAACACATTGGTACGCTCAGCCCATGCAGAATGTGATTGCACTTTCGGCACCGAGTCTCCCGCTGATGCTTGATCTTCTTCTTTGCGAGGAAGATAAGAATTGCGTATTCCCCTAAGAGGAACACGAATCCGATGAGCACCAGAAAAAGGCCGACATAAAATGCAGCCGATCCGCCGCTTCCTAATGCCAACCCGAGTTCAGAGAGTGCTACGGTGACACTTCCCCCGACGATTAAAGCCGTTGGAAAAACTAGCCTGGATGCCGACCTGGTCGAATCTGTCATGCTTGCTCATGCTAACGGATTTGAATCCGCCATGTATTCGTCCTCGAACTGTTTGAATCTATCGGAAACAATATTCTGCCTGATCCGAGAACTGACGAGGTTCATCGCCTTAGGTGACATCGTCTGCTCGATCCAGCCGTGCCCGTTGGGCAAGCCCGTTTCGGCCTCTTGGAGGAGATGGTTCAATCCCTCGAGCGTCATGTCAAAGTCAACCGTTTCAGTTCCATCCCGGCGTTGTACCACCCGATCGCGTGGGTCATGGACTCGGCAGGCGATACGTGATCTTTCGCAATTCATCGCCATCGCGCACCGTCAGCGTCACCTCGTCGCCCGGCTCGTGGCGAAGACGGAACCAGACGAGAAATGGCCGTCCAAAAAGATCGGGGCTTTCGCCATCCACCGCGACGATGACGTGATGATCCCGAAGTCCCGCCGCGTACGCTGGCCAACGTTTGTGATCATTACCGAGCCAAGGACGAATCGACATGCCTCCGCCCTCGGAACCCCCGGGTTCCCGATCGATCACCGCATCGCGGGGGCCCTTATTGGGCCAGGCGAAACCGGTATGGGCGCCGATGTTGCCGCCCGAAATTGACGCCCGCCAGTTGAGCACGGTTTCACGCCAACCCGATTCAAGTTTCAGCGTTCCCGACATCAAGCGATCATCGCGCCACCACTGCACGTCAATCGATCCGGTTGGATTCGCCTGTCGATGCAAGACGCCTCGAAAATCAGCCTGACCGAACAATCGTCGTCCCCCCGCGGCAGCCAGGATGTCACCCGACTGAAGTCCGGCGGAAGCGGCTGCACTGTCAGGCTCGACTACCTTGATGAGCAGGCCATGATCACGATCGACTTCCAGCCCGACGTTCTCAGGCAAGGGCCACATCCTGAGATCAGCATCATTCTTCTTGAACGTCCCGGCATCAATGGCCGGCTGTCGAAACACCTCGGCCACCTGATGGCAATGCAGGCAGTTCTGCTCCGAGACCCAATCACGCCTGCCAGCCCAGGAATCGTAGCCCTCCAGTTGATTCGGACCCCGAGAGCTCAACCCCAGATCAGGCGCCGGACCGTCGATGTCCCACAAAGCGCGGCGAGGGTCGTAATGATGCGCCAACACGCGCTTCAACGTGTTCACCAGCGCCGCCTCGCTGATCCGCGTCGAGTCGGAGACGTGGTCGCGTCCGCCAAAGATTCCATATACGCGCCCTTGGGGCGACAGGAAGTAGCCCCACCAGGAGAGATCGAGATCCTGAAAGCCTTGCGCGGGGAAGACGTTCAGGTCCAGATCATTCGCATCGGTCAGCCTGACGGTGATGAACTGCTTGAGCAGGGGGGTCAGGTCGGGGCTGCCCTCAAGCACATCCTTATCGAAGTCGGCGCATTGCTTGCAAGGCAGGCACCGGAAGGTGACGAACAGGGGGCGGCCCGTCGATCGGGCTTCCAGCAAGGCTCCGCGTACGTGTTCGCGCCATTGGACATCGGGCAACGGATCGGGCCATTCGCCCTGGGCCGGACCGAGCACGGTTTGCCAATCCACCGATGGAGGGGAACCGGGGTCGGACTGACCCGGGGCAGGAGCGCCGAGACCGAGGATCGACGCCATGGCGATCAGAAACGACGCGCAACGAATCTTTTTATTTCTCACGGAATCAGCTCCCACAAAAACGGCACCACGGATATTCCCTGGGCGTTGAAAATCCCCTTCCCCGGGAACACCGTCGTGGTGGTTCCATTGTATCACATTTCACTGTACGACGAGATTGAGATTCTTGTCTTCGTCCCGACTCATCCATGGCAGGATCGAGGTGGAGTTCAATCGCCTTGGCTCGTCGGACGGTTCAGGAGCAGGATGAGCAGACCCATCCCCGCCA
>JAPULD010000427.1 GCA_027295365.1 Planctomycetota bacterium | reverse complement strand
CAGGGCGACCCGACCAAGGACAACATCTACGTCGCCGAGTTCAACGATTACCCGCTGCTGGGTGATGAGCAGGCCTCGAACGACGAGTGGATGATCCTCAACGAAGAGGGCGGCGTCGACCAGTACGAAGCCGGCAACCTCATCTACGATCCGCTCCTATAACTGATCGAAAGGAAGGAGCGTCAGGCTCCGATCCACATTCGACCCCTTCACAGGGCCGATCTTTCGGGATCGGCCCTGCCTTTTTTAAGGGGGTCAAGGGCGATTCTCGGAATGAAACACGCTCAATGGGAGAATGAAATCTATACTAAGACTCACCGATGCCCATTCGATCCTCTCAACTCGCCGGGATTCTGATCTGGACGATCGCATGGCTGGCCCCGCTTTCATCAAGCATGGCTCAGGCACCTCCTGAATCCGATTCAATAACACCCCCGACACCGACTACGTTGTCAGTACCTGCGTATCGACAAGCGGAGCGTGTGGCTGTGATCACTATCGAGGGCCCGATCGATGGCGTCACCCTGCACTCGCTCGAGCGGCGAATCCGGAAAGCCACCCAAGAGGGCGCGACCGCGATCGTATTCGAAATCAATACGCCGGGCGGCGAATTGCTCGCCACCCTGGACATCTGCAGCTTGATCAAGGATCACTCGATCACGCCGGCCAATTCGATCGCCTGGATCAACCCCAAGGCCTATTCCGCCGGAAGCATCATCGCCCTGGCCTGTCGCGAGATCGTCGTGGCCCCCAATGCGACGTTCGGTGATGCCGCCCCCATCCAGGTTGTGCCAGGGGTCGGTCTGGTTCAGATGAACGAAACTGAACGGGCCAAAATGGAGTCGCCGATCCTCACCGAGGTCATCGATTCGGCAAGACGAAATCATTACGACGAAAACTTGGTGCAATCATTCATCAGTGTCGGTATTGAATTGTGGCTTCTCGAAAACGAGCTAACGAAGCAGCGGGTCTTCGTGGACCGGGCCGAATATAGAACCTTGTTTGGCGAGGCTCCCCCGACCCAACTGACCCCCGTTTCCCCTCCCAAGCCGGGTGACGCTGTTCCCCCAGTGATTCCCTGGTTCAACGAACTCTTCGTCCCTGCCGAGGACGAGACCCGGACACTGACCCCTGAAGAGCAGGCCGCCCAGCTCGAATTTTCCCAGCTCCTGCCCCCGGTTCGAGCTTCGATGACGGAAGCGGATCAAGGTCAGTGGAAACTCATCACCCAAGCCATCAGCAATGATCGCTTGTTGACGATTCGCCCTGCCGAAGCCATTCATTATGGGCTCGCCCAGGAAGTGATCAGTGACGAGCAGGAGATGAAACGATTTCTGGGTGCCTCAACGTTGACGCGATATGACCGCTCATGGTCCGAGGGACTGGTCCGATTTCTCATCAATCCCTACGTCAAGATTCTGCTCATCATCATCTTCCTGATCGCACTTTTCATTGAACTTGCAGCCCCCGGCATGGGGGTTTTCGGCGCAACGGCCGTGATGGCCCTTCTCCTGCTGATCGGTGCCCCTTATCTGGCGGGGATGGCGCAATGGTGGGACATCCTTTTCATCCTCATTGGCATTGCCCTGGTAGCCGTGGAGTTGTTCCTGATCCCGGGCATCGGCGTGGCCGGGGTTGCGGGGGCGATCTGCCTGATCGCCGGCATGGTCGGCACTTTCGTTTCAGGAGACCTCGGATCACCCTTGGGACAGGAGCAGCTGGTGAGAGGATTGATGTTCACCCTGTTGAGTTTCTTCTCTGCCGGCGTCATCATCTGGTTCATTTCCAGGCAATTTCATTCCATCCCGATCCTCAACCGGGTTATTCTGAGCGCCGATGTGGGGCAGGCCGAGCAGGCTTTATCAGGAAGCGCCATGGGCGGAACCATGCTCGAAGCGATGGCCACCGAGCCTGATCAGGCCCTGTCGCCGGGTGATATCGGCATTGCGGAAACCGATTTACGCCCCTCGGGGCGAGCTCGGTTCAAAGATCGCCTGATTGATGTAAAATCAACCGGAGAATTCCTGGAGAAAGGATCGCGCGTGCGAGTGACCTCTGTGGGAAGATTTGTAATCGAGGTTGAGGAAGAAGTCTCATGATGACTCTGTTGGCGCAGGTCGCTCAGAACGCGGCCACTGGACAAGGCGACGAGTCATATCTCATGTGGGGTTTCATCCTGCTCGCAGTTGCCTTTGGCCTGCTGGTCTTGGAGATGTTCATCCCCTCGGGAGGTCTGATCGGTGCCCTCTGTGGCATCACGGCGATCGGCTCCATCGTATCATTCTTCAAATTCGACACGATCTGGGGGGTTGTCGCCTTGGGCGGATACATCGTCATGACTCCCGTGGTCATCGTCTTTGTCTTCAAATTCTGGCTGCATTCAAATGTGGCCAAATGGATGATCCTGGGGGGCAACAAGGGCATCGATGACATTTCCGAAGAAGCCTCGATCGCCTCGGAGCACGCTCGATCCGTACGGAATCAGGAACTCCGTGAACTCATCGGAACCCGGGGAACTTCAATCACGGCTCTCCGTCCCGTGGGCAAGGTACGTATCGAGGGTCGGCGGATCGATGCCATGGCGGAATCCGGGACCATCGACGCCGACATGAATATCGTGGTCGTCGATGTCTACGATAATCAGATCAAGGTACGACTCGAATGAATAGGATCGACAGGGAAAACAAACCCCGGCAGTGTCCCCTCTTTGGAACTCATGTGCTAAACTGCTCCGGTGAATAGAGCTATTTATCCGAAAACAAGATGAGTTTCGGATTCTCCAATTGTTTTGAGGTGTTGATATGAACCCATTGCTGATCGGCGGACTGGTTATCGTTGGCGTTTTTGTGCTGATCGTGCTGTTCATTGTCGGACAGTATTTCAGTCTATGGGTTCAGGCCCTGCTTTCCGGGGCCCGAGTCAATCTCGTGGGGCTGATCATGATGCGTCTGCGCAAGGTCGATCCCAAGACCATCGTGTACAACCGCATCCGGGCGAAAAAAGCGGGGATGGACCTCACCACCGATTGGCTCGAGGCGCATTACCTGGCCGGCGGGCGCGTGACCAATGTCGTGCTCGCGATGATCGCAGCGGAAAAGGCCAACATCGCTCTGACCTGGGACAGCGCAACGAGCATTGATCTGGCGGGTCGCGACATCCTCGAAGCGGTCAAGACGTCCGTGGATCCCAAGGTCATCGACTGCCCCAGCTCTTCATCCAACAAAAGTACCATCGACGCGGTCGCCAAGGACGGCATCCAGCTTCGGGCCAAGGCCCGCGTCACCGTGCGAACCAACATCGCGCAGTTGGTGGGCGGCGCGACCGAGGAAACGGTCATCGCCCGCGTTGGTGAAGGCATCGTTTCCGCGATCGGCTCGGCCAATTCGCACAAAGAAGTGTTGGAAAATCCTGATGCCATCTCCAAAGCGGTGCTCGCCAAGGGACTCGATGCGGGGACGGCGTATGAAATTCTTTCCATCGACATCGCCGACGTGGATGTTGGTGAAAACATCGGCGCCAAGCTCCAGGCCGATCAGGCCGAGGCCGACACCAAACGGTATCAGGCCCAGGCCGAGCAGCGTCGAGCCATGGCCGTCGCCCAGGAAGCGGAGTTCGCGGCTGAAGCCGTGAAGAACCGGGCCTTGGTCATCTTGGCCGAGGCGGAAGTCCCCAAAGCCATGGCTGAAGCATTCAGAAGCGGCAACATGGGCATCATGGATTACTACCGGATGAAGAACATTGTGGCCGACACTTCCATGCGAAAGTCCATCTCCGGCTCGGAAGACGATTCAATTTCCTGAGTTCACCTGACACGACGATGTGTCGATGATCATTCCGATCCGTCGATGTCTGGCTGGAATATCTTTCGACGAGTGGATCGACCCTATGCCCCGACTGCACGTCGTCATCCCGGTATTCAACGAACGAGGCACCCTCGAAGACTGCTTGCGGCGAGTACTTGCCGTTCGTCTTCCCGTCGAGTGGTCCATCAGAATCTGGATGGTGGACGATCATTCCGACTCGGAGAATTACCAGGCCGTTCAACGTATCCTTACCTTGCTTCTTGAGGAAAAACGTGACATCACGCTGACGCGGCACGACGTCAACCAGGGCAAGGGGGCGGCCCTGCAGACCGGTTTCGATCAGATCATTGCTTCTGACGCTTCTGATGATGATCTTGTCATCATTCAGGATGCCGATCTCGAATATGACCCCGATGACTATCCATCGCTCATGATGCCCTTGCTCGAGGGGAACGCCGATGTCGTGTTGGGTACGCGATGGGGGGAACACCATAAACTAGAAGGGCTCAAGCGAAAGATCCATGCTTGGGGCAATAGTGTCCTGACTTCGCTCAGCAACCTCATGACCGGTTTCAAGGTCAGCGACATGGAATGCTGTTACAAGGTCTTCTCGGTTCAACTCC
>JAPULD010000426.1 GCA_027295365.1 Planctomycetota bacterium | reverse complement strand
CTCTGCCGGAGGTGTGCGGGGATGCCGCAGAGTACGTTGATATCGATGATACTCCTGGTCTTGCTGAGGCCCTGAAACGCGTGCTCACATCAAGCCAACGGGCCGAAGAACTCCGACAACTCGGCTACGAGAATATTAAGCGATTTGATTGGAGCAAATCCGCCAAGACGATGATTGACATCCTGGATTCCGTCTTGAGTTGAACCTACTCGAAGTGCGATCTAGCTCTGGATTTCTTCCCACGTAGGCTCCACTCAGAACTTTCAAGATGCCTGATCACTGAAAACTGGAGCCAAGCCTCATAGTCATCGATTAACAGATGATCGCCCAGCATGCCCGGATCGTCATCGATACACGAAACGTGATGGATCGCCGTGGTCTGAAATGCCAACGGTTGATGAAAGCCTGAAAATCATCGATCCCGAGCCTGAAATCAGGTTTTCTGCCTCTGGTAGCTACCGCCCACCGCAATGGGCACGATTTTCCCTTGAACCGCAATGATTTCATCCCTGACCGACCCGGCTTCCCGGCGGAAAACGAGTGTGTTCCGGGGCGTGGAAAAGGATTCCCGGCGAAGCACCGCCGATTTCCGCAACGGAAAAACGCCATCCCGGTCACCTGGAGTCTTGCATGCATCGAGAAAACTCTTGCCCGACCCTGGAACATCGTTGCCTCGTCGATGAACATCCTTGTCCCGGGCAGGAAAACTCTTTCCCTCGACCACAACATCACATGCCTCGGCAAGAACTTGTTTTCTCCTTTGGTTTCCGCACTTCCCGCCTGAAACTCCCAGAGTTTCTTCATCGTTTCCTTCATCGGGTCGATACGAATGACAGCCGCACCTTGCGGCCAGTCGGTGCCGTCGCTTGCAACCGTTCGCGACCAACCGGCTCTTCCGGGATCTTCCAATGTGGCGGATCCCACGACAACTTCAGTAGTGTTGACCCCCGGACTCTGGACATCACCGGCGGGCGATCGTCTGTCTGCATCGGCGCGAACACTACCCAGTTCGCGTGGGCGATGCCATCGATCTCTCTGCCCGCATTTTGATTCAGAACAATTCCGGGGGCAGACAAGGAGCAGCATCATGGGAGTCCTTCCCGAATCACGTCTCGCCCATGTCGATTTCTTCGAGACCCGCATTTCGCCCTGGTCCGTCAACGCGGTGGCCATCGGCCTCACCCTCGCCCAGACCGGAGCCCAGAGCACGCTCACGAGCAACGCCCGCAACAGCTACGAGAACATGGTCACCGCCCGCAACGCCTCCAAGGCCGCAACGGCCCAGTTTTATGCCGACTCCGACGCCATGAAGGCCAACGGGGCGGACCTGATCAAGATCATCAAGGCCTTCGCCAGCTCGACCGACGACCCCAACGTCTAATCCCTGGCCCAGATCCCCGCCCCGGCGACGCCCTCGCCGATGCCGCCCCCGGAGATTCCCATCGACCTGCAGAGCGCCCTGCTCAATTCGGGGTTCGTGGAACTCACCTGGCGCGGTTCGGTCTCCCCAAGCGGCAATTTCGTCATCTGGCGTTCGATCAACGACGGCTCGGGAGGCGGTGCCGGTCCGTTCATCCAGATCGGCTTGACCGGGACCAAGTCCTTCATTGATGAAACCATTCCTGCGGGCACTCCCGAAGCCACCTACTTCGTCAAGGCCCATCGCGGACAGTTCGCCAGCGATGATTCCGAACCGATCCTCCTCCGCTTCGGAACCCCCGGAATTGAAGCCATCGCCGCGTAGTCATAAACCCGGATGATCCGAGAACCCACCCCGGCCAATCCACCCCTGTCAATGATGGGGGTTTTTCTATTGCGATCGCCTGGGTTGATGACTCACTTCGAAGTGGCGATCGACTCATACATCGCCTCGTACGCCTCGGCGATGGCGTCTTCATGGAGCCATTCCAGGACACCGGCTCGACCCGCATCAGACAGACTCGATGTCGTTGTTTCGTCCCGCTCCAGGCACGTACGAATTGCCGCGGCGATCGCAGCCGGGGGCGGGGGCGGTTGCTCATTGACGATCATCGCCCCGCAGCGTTCCTCCAACTCCTGCCAGATGTCCACCCCCTTGGTCGTGATGATGGGCGTGCCGCAGGCCAGCGATTCCACCGTCACGAAGCCGAAGTTTTCCTGGCTCGTGGGAAGGACGAACAGATCCGTCGCCTGATACAGGGAGAGCTTTTCCGGACCCGAAACGAACCCGAGAAAATGCGTCCGCTCCTGCACGCCCAACTGTTCGACCAGACGCTCCAGAGATCTGACGTAAGCCTCCTCGCCACTGCCGGCGAGGAACAGTTGGAACGCCACACCGTCCTTTTCGAGAAGCGCAACGGCCTGAAGCAGCCTCTCGACGCCCTTCTTGACGTGCAGGCGACTCAGGAACAGGATTCGGGGTTGGTCCGTCACCAAAGACGGAAATTTTTCCCGGGCCAGGTCTGGGCCGGGCAAGTTCCGATAGGGCTCCAGGTCGAAGACGTAGGGAATGACCTCGCCTTGAGTTCTGGGAAACCACTTTGAAGACTGTTCGAGTTCCGCCCGGGCGGTGCAATGAACCGCGGCCGCATCCCGTAACAGCTTTCTCCCCAAGGTCGCCAGATACAGCTTCTTCTTCAACGTCGATTGGGCCATACACCAGTCATCCAGCATGCCGTGAGACGTGACGACGTAAGGCAGGCCACGCTGGCTGGCCTCATTGGCTATGGCGACACAGCACGGATCCCAAAAGATGTGCAGATGTAACACGTCGGCATCCGACAGGATCGATTTGATGATCTTCCTCGCCTCGGAGGCGTCCTCGGCCTTCGCG
>JAPULD010000425.1 GCA_027295365.1 Planctomycetota bacterium | reverse complement strand
ATTCACGTTCGTGCAGGGCAAGGTCATCCGCCAGCAGAAGGCCTCCGACGAGACTCAGAAGTTGCTGATCGACTGGGCGGCGGACGAACAAGGCAATGGATTACCCGTGATCGGATCGGGGCGCGAGACGGAAACCGTCATGATTCCCTCGGAGCAACGCCGCACCGCCTGCGTCTCCAGCCAGATCGGATGCCCCGTCGGATGCACGTTCTGCGCTTCGGGACTGGGGGGATTGGATGGCAACCTCAGCACCGCCCAGATCGTGGAACAAATCCATCACCTCCGATTGCTCCCGGGCGTGGAACGAATTACCAACGTGGTGTTCATGGGCATGGGAGAGCCTCTGGCGAATATCGGATCGGTGATCGAAGCGATCCGTATCCTCAACGCCCCCTGGGGATTCGGCATCAGCGCTCGGAAGATCACGATTTCCACCGTGGGCCTGCCCGCGGCCATCCGCAAGCTGTCCGATCTGGAATTGCCCGTCACGCTCGCGCTGAGTTTGCATGCCCCGAACGACCAGATCCGGAGGACCCTCATCCCCTGGGCGAACTATGCCACCATCGACGAACTGATCGACGCCTGCGATGAATACTTTCAGAGGACGGGTCGCGAGATCACCTTCGAGTACCTGCTCCTGAGGCGCGTGAACGATCGACCCGAGCACGCTTCGGAACTGGCGGATGTGGCCACGCGACTCCGGGCCAACATCAATCTCATACGCTACAACGAGGTGAAGGGTTTGCCCTACGATCGGCCGACGAGCGATGACGTCACGCGATTTCAGAATATCCTGCGTCAACGTGGCGTCAATGTTCACATCCGCGCCAGCCGGGGGCGTGACATCGCGGCAGCGTGTGGGCAGCTTCGTCATGAGGAAGCAGCCCGGCGTTCTTCGTAACCCGTCTTCACGAGAATTCAGGTCGTGGCCTGGGCCGGCGTGTCGGACGTGGCGGTGACATGCTCTGATTCATTTGAATCCAGATTCATCATCCGTTTCAGATCTTCGACGGTCATTTGACGCAGCCGCCCCTCGAAGGCCAACTCGTGCAGGATGAGAAAGTTCTTGCTCGCGGTGTCGTAGTCTGGCACATTGCTCAACGTCGCCCGTCTGATGAATTCCATGACGAATTCACGCATCTCCCGCTCGCGCCGACTGCCTCGCCAACGATCGGGCATGATGCGCCGGCTGGCCGCGAGCAGCTTCACCGACCAGTCACTGCTGCGCAAGTCCATCCGCAGGCGACGCTCGTTCAATGTCGCTTCAAAACGCGTGAGGTATCGCAATTCCACGACATCCTCCCGGGCTCGTTTGACGTTGAGTCGCTTTCTCGTCCGGTTGCGCTGCTCGGGGCTGCACACCATCGATGCGATGTAGATCGGATCGCGAACCAGCATGGCTTCCGCAAGCGGGAGGATCGCATGGCGCGTGACATGCCTCGCCTTGTCCCCTCGATCCGCGTGATACAACTGGATAATGAGATCCACATACTGCTCGGCGTAATCGAACCCGCCCCAGATCATGCAGCGATGCATCGCCACCACGTAGAGCCGACGGATCTTTCGACCGGCGTCGCTCTCGGCCAGACCCGGCATCGCTTTGAGGCTTCGATCCACGAGACTCCGATACCGGCTGGACCTGATTCGCCGGCCCGGGCCAGTTCTGATCAGCATCAATTCAATGCGTCGGGCGATCGTCAGCACCCCTTCATCGTGTTCATCTCGGGTCCGGGCAAAGAGTTCGGGCGTGAGCACGAGTCGGCGTCCGAATTCAAAGGCATCCACGATGCTGCCATACCCACGAGCCTCGACACGCTTGAGCGCTTCGAGGATCGCATCGAACGTGACCGGGATGAACCCGAGTTGAAATGATGCCCCGAGCAAGGCGACGTCGGTCAATCGTTCGCTTCCCAGGGAACGACGGCATGCCTTGCTGAAATCACGATGGAATCGCGTCTCTTCTCGCAGGCCACTCTCGATGAGCTGGCACAGTTGTTCTCGAACCGCACGCGAATCCTCGTTCTCCACTTCGTCCTGGTGATGGCCGATGTTGATGACGGCACAGGTTTGCAATGGCCCGACCACGCGCAAGGTGGGGTCAGGCCCCATGGCGCGTATCGTCTCCAGAACATCAATCCCAAGCAAGAGATCGCATTCGCCAAAGGGAACGGTGGCCGAGATATCCTGCGCCGACTCACCCGACTGCGTAAAGAGGATTTCCGTCCAGGCTCTTCGCCCCGCTCCGATGGGCGTGGGCTTGAAAATGCTGCGCACGATGAAGTCCATGTTCCGCCCCGCCTCGCACAGCACCATGGCGGCGACACCCGGGGGAAGATTTCGAAAACCCGCGAGATGAGCTCTCCATTGAGGCTGATTCCCGTGGATCGGCTTTGGCAAGGGCAACCGCGATGGCGTCATGTTGCGCCAGATCCTGGCCGGAGGTCTCGTGCGAATCACCTCGATCTGCTCGGACAATGGCCGCAAACGAATACGGAAACCCGATCCGGCTCGGCGCGACTGACGATCCACGACCAGCGTCGTCTCGATGGCCTTGGGTTCACGGACATCCAGACGATCCTCGGTCAGGTCGGGAGCCGCGTATTGCAACGTACACGCATAATCCACAGGCCGCACGATCCGTTGATTGGGCCTGTACCCCAGTCGGTCGATCTCCTGCATCGAGGTCTCGATCGCGGCGACGTCGTATCGGGCAGGAGGCCCGTCGCGCACGATGAGGACGAAGAGTCCTTCGGAAAGCACTGCTTCGTGCAGCATTGCTTCCAATGCATTCTGGTCATCCAGGTTCCCGATCTCGATCTTCACCCGTGAAGCTTGTTCCGAGGGAACGGCGCTGCGGGCGATCCGTTCAAAATCCTGGCCATCACTCTGGGCCGATTCACACACGACGAAGATCCATGGTCGTACGTCCTTGGTCGCCTGAATCAAGGCGGCCTGTCCCTCCAACTGGAATCGCCGGTGGCCCCAGGTTTCAACCTGCACGATCCTCGTTGAGGTCGTTTCAGGCAAGCGTCCATCGATGGCCAACGAAGTCGGCTCGATATCGCGTTCCTCCAGCGGGGCCTCATCGCGTAACCAACGTTCTGCATTCCGGAGCATCTGCCTCACCACGGACAACACCGCATCGGATCCCACCGCCGCAGTGCGTGGCGGTACTTTGATGAATTCTCCTGGAGGGTCGGCCGTCAGATTCGCCTTGATCGAGGCACCGCCTCTGACCTGAGCCAGCAGGTGACTGATCTTCCGGACCAGGACGGATGGGTGCAGGTCCTCGTCGGAATTCATCTCATGCGTCATACCTTGCTCATCAGGAGGCAAGCGCTCTCCCCACACGCTGGCAATCTGCTCACCCTGGCGACGCAGGGCCTCCGCAACCCGCAATACACTCAGTTCAATGGTTCCGGGCCTGGGTTCCAACACGACCACCTGCTCGCAACGAGTGAGAATCCGCTCGATGGCCGGTTCATCAACCGGATGCACGAGTCCCAGATTCAAGACTGGGACGCGCCCCTGCAGACTGAAGACATGAGCGATGTGCTTCATCGATCGATTGGCGGTTCCGATGGTGATGAAG
>JAPULD010000424.1 GCA_027295365.1 Planctomycetota bacterium | reverse complement strand
GCCTCAATCATCACCATGCTGGTCGCCAGTGTGCTCTACATACCCACCCTGCTATGGGTTGGAGCCGTACTGCAGGGGATCGCCTACGGAGGGGGTGTGCTGGCCTGGAATCTCGGTCATCATGATTTTGCCCCGGTTGAGAAGGCCTCACAGTACATGGGGGTTCATGTCACCCTGACGGGCATCCGAGGCCTTGTCGCTCTGGTGGTTCCGGTCGGGGTGTATGAACTCCTCGAGCACCTTCGCCCCGGCTCTGGAGGCTGGGTCTTCGCTATGTGCCTGGTATTCTGCCTCTGCGGAACGATTGGATTCGTCCTGATGCGACGATCGTTGGCGGGGCCGGGTCATGACTCGAAGTTTTCCGACGGGCCGCCCATCCAGCCCCCGGTGGCAGGATAAGCGAAATGCCTTTTTGTGGCTTTTTATAGTTGCAACGACGGTTCGCCTCTTCATCCTTTCGTTGGTATACTCACCGATTCCGCATCCGCGGGAGAGATCACCGAAGAGATGCCGGCACGTGATCGGCAGCGGTTTTCTTCCCGCAGGATTCCCAGGACGGTTGCAGAGCGTGGCTGCAACCCGAACCCAACACCACGTTTCCCCTATGGTAGATTTCAATCTGATCGCAGACATCGGTATCGATGATTCCGAGGCCATTTCCATGATCCAGGAAGCGATGGGCCAAGACGTCGCGGATGGGGACATGGATAGCATTCTCGAACGAAACATTCAGCAGCTCCGGACCGGCAAGGTTCTCCAGGGCAAGATCGTCGGCAAGGCGGGCGATGACGCCGTCATCGATGTCGGCCTCAAATCCGAGGGTCTTGTCAACAAGAGCGAATTCGATGATTTCGACAGCCTTGAGATGGGTGACACCGTTGAGGTTCTGCTGGAAAATCTCGAAGACGAGAGCGGGATCATCAAACTTTCCAAACGCAAGGCCGATCGCATTCGAGGCTGGGAGCGCATCCTCGAAACCAAGAAGGAAGGCGATATCGTCGAAGGCCGAGGCATGCGCAAGATCAAGGGTGGCCTGCTCGTCGATATCGGCGTCCCGGTCTTCCTCCCGGCCTCGCAGGTGGACATCCGAAGGCCCAGCGACATCGGCGAGTTCATCGGCAAGACGATTCGTGCCGAGATCCTCAAGATCGACGAGGACCGCCGGAACATCGTCATCAGCCGTCGCAAGCTCATCGAGCGCGAACGTTCCGAGGCCAAGGATCGTTTGATGAACAACATCACCGAGGGCGAGTTGATCAAGGGCACCGTCACGAACATCGCCGACTTCGGCGCGTTCGTGGACCTTGGCGGGCTCGACGGCCTGCTGCACATCACCGACATGAGCTGGGGCCGCGTGAACCACCCAAGCGAGATCGTCCGCATCGGCGACGATATCGAGGTCAAGATCCTCAAGATCGACCGCGAGAAGGAAAAGATCGCCCTTGGCCTCAAGCAGAAGGAAACGTCGCCCTGGGAGGACATCGATCTGAAGTGTCCCATCAACAGCCGCGTCACGGGCACGGTGGTCAACCTGGTCAGCTACGGCGCGTTCGTGCAACTGCAGGACGGCATCGAGGGCCTGGTGCACATCTCGGAGATGTCCTGGACCAAGCGGATCAACCATCCCAACGAGATGGTCAACGTGGGCGACGAAGTCGAAGTCGTCGTCCTCGACATCAACAAGAACAAGCAGGAAATCTCGCTCGGCATCAAGCAGACCGAGGTCAACCCCTGGGAGCTCGTGGCCCAGAAGTACCCCCCAGGCACCATCATCGACGGCAAGGTCCGCAATCTCGCCAACTACGGCGCGTTCGTGGAGATCGAGCCCGGCATCGACGGTCTCCTGCACGTTTCGGACATTTCATGGACCGAGAAGATCTCGCACCCCAACGAGAAGTTCAAGAAGGGCGACGACGTCAAATGCGTCGTACTCGACATCGACCAGGAAAAGCAGCGCGTCGGCCTCGGGGCCAAGCAGCTGTCCGAAGATCCCTGGTTGCACGCCATCCCCGATGCCTACAAGCCCGGCATGGTCGTGCACGGCAAGGTCACCAAGATCACCAACTTCGGCGTCTTCGTCGAACTCGAAGATGGCCTCGAAGGCTTGCTGCATATCTCGGAACTCTCCGACCAGAAGGTCGAGAATCCGCAGGACGTGGTCAAGGTGGACGACGTCCTGGATGTCAAGATCCTTCGCGTGGACATGGAAGATCGCAAGATCGGCCTCAGCCTCAAGCGTGCCATGTGGGGCGACGCGGAGCAGGCCGCCGACGACAAGAAGGAAGCCAAGACTCGCGACGACGGTCCCACCCGGGGCGGTATGGACGAGCACGGCGCCCTCGGCACCGACCGGATCGAACTGCCCAAGTCCGACTGATCGGACGTGTCAATCCAAGAATGCAAGAGCCCATGGCGAGTTCGCCATGGGCTCTTTTCTTGCACCCTTCCCTATCCTCCCCGAGACCCTTCCCAAATCGGCTCGGACAAAAAACGGAACATCTCCCTATGGACAACTCCCCCAAGCCGCGAGCAGGTCCAGCAGGTCGGTGACGTCCGTCGTCGTGATTCTTCTCGGACCAAGCATGCGGATTACCTATCTGAGGCCAAGGCCAAGAGTTAGGGCGGATTTTGCCTCACCAATCGACGCGGAAGATCGATACAATGTCCGCAGAGGTTTTTCTGTTTTTTCTCTATTGGGAAGTTAGGAAGACGATTGGAATCCCAGTCATCAAATGTCACGGCTCTGCTTCAGCAGTTCGGTCAGGGCGATCTCACCTCCGATGATCGGCTGATGTCGCTCGTCTACGACGAGCTCAAGGCCCTGGCCCGACGCCAGCTCAAGAAAGAATCCGCCAAAGGACGAGGCTTGTTGCAGACCACCGCCCTCGCCAACGAGGTGTATCTCAAGCTGGTCGATCAGAACCAGACCGATTGGAAGAACCGGGCTCATTTCTTCGCCATTGCCTCACGATTGATCCGACGCATTCTGGTGGACGAGGCCCGAGCCCGGCAAGCCGCCAAACGGGGCGGCGACTGGCGAAGGATTACCATGCACAATGGGTTGTCCGACCAGAATGGCTCCGAGTTGGATCTGGTCGCGCTGGAAGAAGCGCTCAAGCAACTGACGAGCCTTGACGAGCGACAGGCCCAAGTCGTCGAGCTTCGATTCTTCGGTGGGCTCAGCGTCAAGGAGGTCGCGGAGGTGCTGGACGTCTCGACCCGGACCATCGAAGCGGACTGGACCATGGCCAAATCGTGGCTGCACCGAGCCATGAGCTGACTCCCCCCCCGGAAACACCAATAACACCCGTGTCAACAAGTCACCGTCCCGGCCCATGAACACCCACCAATACCAACGTGCCAAGCGATTGTTCGAGGCTTCACGAGACCTCGACGGTGATTCACGGGTGGTCTACCTCAACGAGCAATGCAGCGATGATCCGGCCGTGCGGGAAGAAGTCGAGTCCCTACTGTATTCACACGACCGATTGACGGACTTTCTGGAAGCGCCGGCCCTGGGCGACGGGTTCGGGACCGATGTCTCGCCTCTGGACCTGGCTGACCAGGAGGAGGACGTTCCCAAGCGGATCGGTCACTTCACGATCGAACGCCCGCTCGGTGAGGGTGGCATGGGTATCGTCTATCTCGCCACCCAGGACAATCCCAAACGCCAAGTGGCGCTCAAGGTCATTCGAGCGGGCGTGACGTCCAAACAGATGCTCGCCCGGTTCGAGCACGAGGCGCAGGTGCTGGCCACCTTGCAGCATCCGGGCATCGCCCATGTCTACGAGGCCGGGACGATGCCGACGGACCGAGGTCATGGTCGGCAACCCTATTTCGCCATGGAGTACATTCAGGGCGACACGCTGGTCGAGCACGTGAAAAAGAAGGAGCTTGGCACTCGCGCGCGTCTGGAACTGATGGCCAAGGTCTGTGCCGCGGTCGAGCACGCCCATCAGCGGGGTGTCATTCATCGTGACCTGAAACCGGGAAACATTCTCGTCACCCCGACCGACGGCCATTCCGAGGGTCAGCCGAAAATCCTCGACTTCGGGATCGCCCGGGCGACCAACGCCGACATCCGGACCGCGACGCTTCGGACCGACATGGGCCAGCTCGTGGGCACCGTCCCCTACATGAGCCCAGAGCAGGCCGCCGGTGATCCGAAAGACATCGACGCCCGGAGCGATGTCTACACCCTGGGCGTCGTGCTGTACGAACTGCTGACCGATCGCCTGCCCCACGACGTGGCGGGCAAGATGATCCACGAGGCGGTGCGCAGCATTCGCGAGGACGACCCCACCCCGATCAGCGTATTCAATGCGACGCTTCGGGGCGACATCGAGACGATCGTCATCAAGGCACTTGAGAAGGAAAAGAGCCGGCGTTACCAGACCGCGGCGGCGCTGCAGGCGGACCTCAACCGGTATCTCAACAACGAACCGATCAGCGCCCGTCCCCCCTCGACGGTGTATCAGTTCAAGAAGTTCGCCCAACGCAATCGTTCGCTGGTCGGCTCCCTAGTCGCCATCTTCATCGTTCTGATCGCGGGCATCGTCGGCACGTCGATCGGGCTGGCTCGCGCAACCAGCGCCCGGGTCATGGCTCAGTTGAACGAGGTGAAGGCGCAAGACGCCCTTGACGTCGCCCAATTGAGCGAGGAGAAGGCGCAGTCGGAGCTGGCGAAGGCCGAACAGGTGACGACCTTTCTGCGAAAGCTGCTGGCCAGCAGCGGACCGTGGATCGCGGCCGGTCGGGACACTGAGTTGTTGCGATCCGTACTCGACGAGGCCGCCGACGATCTCGGGCCCGAGCTGGCCGGCCAACCCGAAGCGGAAATACTCATTCGCAACACGATCGGAGACACCTATCGCACCATTGGCGATCTCGACCAGGCCGAGACGCATCTCGTCCGATCGTTTGAACTCTGCGTCCAACACCTCGCACCCGACGACGAGGCCTTTCTCGAAGCGCGTTACGGAATTGCCATGTTGCGACTCGACCAGGGGCGGCCTGAAGAGGCGATGGCGCTGCTCGAGGAAAACGCCAAACACCACTCCCAACTCCTTGGCGAACTGCACCCCGACACCATCATGGATCACGTCGGCATGCTTCAGGTGCATAGCCATCTGTTTGAATGGATGAAGGTGGCGGAGATCACGAAGACACTGCTCCCTCGGGCCCGAGAGGCGAACGGGGATGACGATCCGAGCACCATCCGGCTCGCTTCGCTCCGCGCGGAATCCCTGAATCGGCTCGGGGAATTCGCCGCGGCGGTTCGATTGCATGAAGACGTGCTTGCCCGACAGCGATTGATTTTTGGCCCCGATCATCCCTCAAGTATGGAGACCCTCCGGGGTCTGGCGTCCATCTACCGGCGTCTGGAACGCTACGACGAAGCCGAGCCGCTCAATTTGGAATACGTCGCGTATTGCATCAAGGTCTTTGGCCCTGATCATCAAATGACGTGCGCCGCGAAGAACAGTCTCGCCATCCTGTATCGAGTCATGGAGCGTTACGAGGAATCCGAACGACTCTACCTCGATATCATGGAAATTAATCGACGCGAATTCGGCCCCGCCCACTCCAACACCCTCATCATTATGAACAACCTCGCCAGCGTCTACAAGGAGATGGGCCGACTCGACGAGGCGGTCAACATGATGCGAGACCGATGGATGATTCACAAGGATCATTACGGCCCCACCCACAAGCAGACCCTGCTTGCCCAGGTCAATCTGGCCGTGGCGTATATGAACATGGGAAAGGTCGATGACAGTCTGGCGACGTATGCCGAAGCCATCTCGACGGCCCAGGGCGTCGAGGAGTTCGACAAGACCTTCCTCGGGTATTTTCTCATGATGTACAGTCAGGGCCTGCTTGGCCAGAAGCGATACGAGGAAACCGAGCAATACCTCCTGGAATCCTGGGACATGCTGGTTGAGACTCTCACCATCAATCATCAGCAGTGCCACAACGCCGCCATGACGTTTGTCGGGCTCTACGAAGCCACGGAGCGGACCGAAGAGGCACAACGCTGGCAGACTCAGGCTGATGAGATTCTCCAGGTCCTTGAAGCACGCAAACGATAGTGACCCATGATTGCTTTGCCCGGGGCCACACGCATCGAAATTCGCGGGCGATTCCCATGCCACTACCATGGGTGGCTGAGAAACGCCTTATGAACAGTCAATGCTCCGCAATCGTGATCGCTTTGTTCTTTTCGATTTTCGCCGCGACAGCACAGGCGACGACGATTCGACCGCCCAACGTCGTGCTCATCGTCGTGGACGATCTTGGCTGGGCGGACCTCGGTTGCTACGGCAGTACGTATTACGAAACGCCCAATCTCGATCGGCTGGCGGCGGGCGGTGTGCGGTTCACGCAGGCCTACGCCTCGTGCGCCGTGTGTTCGCCGACTCGCGCCTCCATCATGACGGGTCGCTATCCGACGCGAACCGGCGTCACCGACTGGATTCGTCCCCTGCTCGGGAATGACATCATCGAACAGGACGTGCGCGATGCCCCGGCGTATGTCGGCGACCACAATCGCATGCTCCTCACGCCCAGGGTCGTGCGTTGGATGGAGCGAGGGGAAATGACCATCGCGGAACTGCTCAACAACGCAGGCTACGTGACAGGATTCATCGGCAAGTGGCACCTGGGGCCGACGAGTTGGTTTCCCGAAGACCAGGGGTACGAATTCAACGTCGGCGGATGCAGTTTTGGTCAGCCGCCCCATTACTTTGATCCCTATCCCGCGAAACACCAGCCAATGTCGTTGCCCAACTTGCCGCCTCGCGTGGAAGGCGAGTATCTCACCGATCGCGAGGCG
>JAPULD010000423.1 GCA_027295365.1 Planctomycetota bacterium | reverse complement strand
GCGTGATCGCTTTGCCCATGGTCGCGCTGCTCCTGGCGTTGGGCTTCGTCAAGATCGTGCTGACGCTGCTGCTGCCCAGCCTTGCCTTGCTGTTGGGCGTTCCCTTGAGCGTCATCGCCAAGACTTTGATCGCCTTGGTTGACGCGATTGATGGACTGCCCGGTTCGGCGGTCCATGTCCCTTACCCATCCCTCGTATGGACGATCGCAGGGCTAACCTGGGTGCTACTTCTGGCCCTGGTGGAAAATCGTAGATGGCGATGGCTGATCAAGGGAATGTTGCCAGGACTCATTCTCTGGCTCATCGCACCCATGACACCATGGTTTTCAAATGTCGCCTTGCGGCTGGATATGCTGGCCGTCGGGGATGGCACGTGCATCGTCGTGCGCAGTCAGGGGAGTACGGCATTGTTTGACGCAGGCTCAAGCACCGATCTCAATGCAGGCCAACGGATCATCGTGCCCGCTCTACGTCGCTTGAACGTACGCACGATCGACTTCATCGCCATCAGCCATGCCAACCTCGATCATTATTCAGCGGTATTGGAAATCGTGGATGAATTCGAAGTTCAAAAGGTGCTTGTCACTCCCCACCTCATCGAGACGGCCCGCCTGGACCACGAAAGCCCCATCGCCCATCTGTTGGATCAACTGACGCAACGATATGTGATGGTGTCGCCTACCAGTGCGGGAGATCGCATGACGCTGGGCGACGCCACGCTGACCTGGCTGCATCCGGATGAGGATGACCGGTTCACGATGGCCAACGATTCATCGATGGTCATACGGATCGACGCAGGGGGGCGATCTGCCCTTCTGTGTGGGGATCTGCAACAACGAGGAATCATCGATCTGCTCACTGGCCAGGAGTTTGTGAAGGTTGACATCCTTGAACTGCCTCATCATGGGAGTTACAGCGTCGAAGCGGTGGAGTTCTTAAGGCTCGCTGACCCGGAAATCGTCCTTCAATCAACCGGACTCCGACGTTGGGAGGCGGATCGCTGGCGGGATGAACTTGCTCAGAGGCAACGTCTGGTGACGGCTCGCGATGGAGCCTGTGGCGTGATCATCGACCGGGAGGGTCGAATCGAGACTTGGCGATACATCACCCCCTCCGCTGCAGCCCCGAGTCGCTGATCCGCTACGATGCCTTCATGCTTGATGGCAAGAAAATCGTGGTGGTGATGCCCGCCTACAACGCGGAAAAGACGTTGCGCGCCACGCACGCCGAGGTCATGGCCCAGGGGATCGTGGATCTCGTGATCGTCGTTGATGACGCCAGCCGGGATGAGACGGCGACCGTGACGCGTGATCTGGCCTCGACGAAGCTGATCGTGCATGAAAAGAATCTGGGGTATGGGGCCAACCAGAAGACGTGTTATCGAGCCGCACTTGAGGAGGGGGCGGACATCGTCATCATGGTCCATCCTGATTACCAGTACACGCCCAAGCTGATCCCGGCCATGGCCTCGATGCTGGTAAGCGATCTGTACCACTGCGTCTTGGGCTCGCGCATCCTGGGGGGGTATGCCCTCAAGGGGGGCATGCCCATCTGGAAGTACATTGCAAATCGGTTTCTTACGCTGGCCGAGAACATGCTGATCGGGGCGAAGCTGTCGGAGTATCACACCGGCTACCGGGCCTTCACCCGCGAACTCCTCGAATCAATTTCGCTGGAGGACAACTCCGATGATTTCGTGTTCGACAACCAGATGCTGGCCCAGATCGTCTGGGGGGGATACACCATCGCGGAGGTGAGTTGCCCGACGAAATATTTTGCCGAGGCGTCATCGATCAATCTCAGCCGCAGCATCACGTATGGATTTGGCTGTCTGGGCGTCGCAATGACATTCAGGCTGGCCCGGCTGGGTCTTGTGTCCTCGAAGGTGTTTCCCAAGCAATGAACGCGCGCCGATCCATCGTCATCGTGCTGCTGGTTCTGGTCACCACCGGGGCGTACTGGGGTGTCCAGCGATTTGACTTCGTGGCGTATGATGATCCGAAGTATGTCTATGGCAACGACATCGTGTTGCAGGGATTGACGTGGGAGGGCGTCGGGTGGGCGTTCACGACGAACCATGCCTCGAACTGGCATCCCCTGACGTGGATCTCGCATATGGTCGATGTGGAACTGTTTGGGGATGGGGCAAGTTTGGGAGTAAATCCGGGGGCGGGGAAAGTTCCGGGGGTGGGGGCGATGCATCTGGTGAATCTGGGACTGCATGTGCTCAGCGTGGTGGCGCTGTTTCTTGCCTTGCATTCCATGACGAGACAGTTGTGGGTCTGCGCTTTCATCGCGGCTCTCTTCGCGTTGCATCCGACCAGAATCGAGTCGGTGGCGTGGATCTCTGAACGCAAGGATGTGCTTTCGGGCCTGTTCTGGATGCTGACGATCTGGGCATACGCGTGGTATGCAAGAGAAGGTGGGGCCAAACGGTATGCCCTGGTGATGGTGAGCCTCGCGCTGGGGTTGCTCGCCAAGCCCATGCTGGTGACGCTGCCTTGCGTACTTATGTTGCTGGATGTCTGGCCCCTGAAGAGACTGCGTCTGGGGGGCGAATCACTTGAAACGCATGTCTCGATCAAGAAGCTGGTGATCGAGAAACTCCCTTTGCTGGGGCTTGTCCTCGTGTCGGTCCTGATGACGATGAAGGTCCAGCAAGGCGCCATGACGGGGGTCGAGGCGTTGTCGATGGGTGGACGTCTGGAGAACGCCATCGTCGCGTACACGCGCTACCTGGGTCTCTTGTTCTATCCATTGGACCTTGCGGTGCTGTATCCCTATCCGGACGGCGGACGATGGCCCAGGGGCATCGTCTTTGGGGCGGCGTTTCTTCTGTTGAGCATCGCTGTCTTGGCGATACTACTGCGAAAGCGACACCCTTGGCTTGGCGTTGGCTGGCTCTGGTATCTCGGTTCGATGGTCCCCGTGATCGGCCTTGTCCAGGTCGGGGCGCAATCGATGGCCGATCGCTATACCTACCTTCCCTTCATTGGCCTGTTCATCATGCTCGCCTGGCCACTGAAATTGTTGGTTGAAAGACAGGCATGGTTGAAGTGGCCATCCACGATTCTTGCCTTGGCCCTGCTGGGTCTGTGCTTTCTTGGAACCCGAATGCAGTTGCCATACTGGGCCAACAGCATCACGCTCTTTGAGCGCACGCTGGAGGTGACCAAAGACAACTGGAGGATCCACAACAACCTTGGGGTCATGTTGAGGGACGCCGGTGATCGCAAGGGAGCCTCGATGCAATTCACTCGGGTCATGGAGATCAGGCCTCATGACTCCAAAGCGCAGAAGAACCTGATCTTCACGGTTCAGCAGATGCGCGAGTTGGGGGAAACCGAAGCCGCGGATCTGTTTTCGGTGATCGCCAGGATGTACGACAATGCGCGGGATGATCCAGAGAATCCAGATTGGGCCTTCAACCTGGGGGTGTATTACGCGCGGCTGGACGAATATCCTCGCGCTCTCGAGCATCTGCATCGAGTCCTGGAGCAAAGACCCGACGATGTGGAGGCGATATTGCGAATCGGCGGCTCCCATCAGGATGGGGGCGATGTGGATGAGGCAATGACCTGGTATCGCAAGGCGTTGGCGATCGACGATCAATCGCCCATCGCGCTGAACACCATGGCCTGGCTCCTGGCGACGCACCCCGACCCCCGGATGCGGGATGGGGAGGAAGCGATCGAATTGGCGCAGCATGCACGAGATCTGATGCAGGGGGAGGATCCGGCGATCCTGCTCACACTGGCCGCCGCCCATGCCGAGACGGGGCGATTCAGCGAGGCGATCGAGACCATCGACCAAGCCCAGCGCCGGGCCGGAGAGACGCAGCAGATCGAAATCTTCACCAAGGCGGAAACCATGCGCGCGAAGTTCGAGCAACGACAGCCCTGGCGCGATGATGCGTCGATCTGGCGATAAGAATCTTCTGCTATAATGTCATTCCGGCATTCCATCGGGTCACCCGGGTCTCGATTGCATTCAGCTATGACAGATCAATCGAACAAACTGTGCGCCCAGTGCTCATACATCATCTCTCTTCCTTGCACGGGGGTGTGTTCGGAGTGTGGCTCGGATCTCTTGGTCATGGGGATACGATCGCCCGGCTCGCTGAGCAATAGAAAAGCAAACTCATTGGCCCTCTTTATTTTCCTTATTGGGGGTGTCACTTTGATCACACTCACGATCTTCGGGGCTCGGTTTATGTCCGGCACAGTTTTCGGTTCAAGTCGATTAAAGGAAACGATATCTTTTTTACAACCTACTTCGGGGTTGTATCAACAAGCGGTTGTCATTGTGGAAATGAAGTCTGCATTCCAGGAACCTGAAAATAAAGGGCCTATGCTTCTCACGCTGAATTTGGAACCGAAGGGTTCCCTCGGTATTCGTCCCCTGGAGATCGAATGGGATCCATCAGGAGAAATTGGCGCGCATCCCGAGGAGTCTCTTGATTCGATGATTTCGGATTGGATTCTTCAAAACGTTGCTGATCAAAATCAGAAGAAATCGCTCCGTGCGGAAGCTTCAGACCTCGCCGTCTTTCTCACCTACGCCACGGCGAATGATGCAATGATTCCGAATTGGATTATTGAAAATGTTGATGATCAGGTCGAAATGGAAACGTGGGAGACGAATTTTCCAAGGTATTCAGCCATCGGTGTATTTATGGTGGTCAATGATGCGACAAACAAGACAAGTACATATGGACGCTTCGACTACCATGATGAATTCATTTCTGTCGAATCTGTGGTCATCAAGATTGCCTGTTATCTCTGTAGCATGTTGGCATGGATTTTGATCGCAATAATGCTGAAGAACACGATGAAGAAATATCGATCCCGACGCATCATGGCGGCTCGCGATATGCTAATGGAAGAAAGTCATGATGAAGAATAAGTAGCGGGGATCCTGAAAATGCTGTTCTATATCTTGTGCCTCATGTACGGCTTAATTTCCTTGATCGCTGCCAGTGTGGCCATCGGTACCAGGCGTTGGTGGACGGCTCTCTTGATGCCTATTGGTTGTGCGTTTGGATTTGCATTGGCCGTCTTGCCCATCTGGTTGAGTATGCAGAATTACACGATTGAAACGGGATACGACGCGGGGAATGGAGGCGTGTTGTTCGTGTGTACGGTTCCGGTCTTTCCAATCATCGGGTTGATGCTGGGCCTCGGGTGTGGATATCTGCTTGATGAAGGACGGCGAAGGAAGGTCGCAAGTGATTTGAAGGGTGCCGAAGACATGACAACTGAGGTGCCGGAATTCAAACCTTGACGAATCGGAGGCGAGGCGAGACAGTGGCACCATGCACAAGTCTGCCAATATCATCGTTACTTCGGCCCTGAGTCTCGTGGTCCTGCATTCGCTCGCTTCACCCGCCTGGGCCTACCAGACCACTGCTCCGGCGACCGCCCCCGCCGTCGTCACGGCCGGCGATCTGCCCAAGGCCCTGATGATGGCCGCGTTCCCCAATCTTGCCTTCAAGCGACCCGTCGGGATCACCCATGCCCTCGACGGATCCGATCGTCTTTTCGTGATCGAGCAGAAGGGACGCATCAAGGTCTTCCAGAACGCCAGCGATGTCAGCGAGACCAAGGTCTTTCTCGATATTCGCGAGCAGGTCTACATGCAGCACAACGAAGAAGGCTTGCTCGCACTGGAGTTTCATCCCGAGTACAAGACCAAAGGCCACTTCTACGTCTACTACTCCGCCAATGAACCCAGACGGGGTGTGCTTTCCCGGTTCAGCGTGTCGAGCGATGATCCCGGCGTTGCGGATCCCGAATCCGAGCACATCATCATGGAATTCGAGCAGCCCTATGGCAATCACAATGGCTGCACCATCGCCTTCGGACCCGATGGATTTCTCTACGTCAGTCTTGGCGATGGGGGCTGGCTGGGCGATCCGAAGAACAATGGGCAAGACCTCTCCACCTTGCTGGGTACCATCCTTCGTATCGACATCGACAACACCCAGGGAGATCTCCCCTACGCCATTCCCCAGGACAACCCCTTCGTCGATCACGAAGACGCCCGGGGCGAGATCTGGGCCTATGGCCTGCGCAACGTCTGGCGTATGAGTTTCGATCGGGCGACGGGAGAACTCTGGGCGGGTGATGTGGGCCAGAACCTCTTCGAGGAGATCGACCTGATCGTCAAGGGAGGCAACTACGGCTGGAACATTCGCGAGGGCTTCCATGCCTATCGCGAAAACGAAACGCAGGGTGAATTTCTCGATCCCGTCGTCGAGTATCCGAGAGCCGACGGTTTGTCCGTCACCGGGGGGTACGTCTATCGAGGCGCTTCCAATCCCAAGCTCGTCGGGGCCTATATCTACGCGGATTACGTCTCGGGCAAGATCTGGGCCCTTCGTCACAAGGATGGCGTAATGACCATGCACCGAGAGATTCACAAGCCCTCATCGAGAAGGCGTTACATCAGCTCCTTTGGTGAGGATGAATCGGGTGAGCTGTATATCTGCGCATTCTCGAAGCTTGATGGCCGAGGCAGCGATGCGGGCAAGATCTATCGCCTGCTACAGCAATAACCCCCCCGCCCCCGGATGCCCCCCGGATATTCGATCCGGATGCCGATTTTAATTCTGCCTGACATCCTCGCCCAGCACTTCCGAGGCGATGTCATCGATGATGCAATCGTCGCCAAAGAAGGGGCGCGGCACATGCTTGCCATTGATGAAGCAGTTGGGAATGCTCCGGGGGCGAAACACTGAACCCGAGTCGATGTCATCGCGGATGGCGTTGCTCACCCGAATGTCCTGCATCATCGAAAGCACGTCCTGGGGATTCAGGCCGATCGCTTGAGCGCCTTCACTGATCGAATCGAGGGTGAAATTCTCCTGGTGCGCGAACATCCAATTGTGCATGTTCCAGTAGGCGTCCTCGCCCCCCACCACGCCGGCGGCTTCGACCGCCATCGAGGCCTCGCATGAAAATTCATGCATCATTGCCGTGACCCTCGAGTTGCACTGCTGATTGACGGGATAATGGCGAAAGACATACCAAACGTCATCGCGACCCTGCATGATGCCTTGGATCATCCGATCGACCTTGGCGGTCGCGTCGCCCATGTAATCACCCCAGACGATGATTTCCAACCTGGACTGCTTCTCGCCAAGTGCGTGTTCGACTTTTTCGGGTTGCATCGGGACATTCGGCTTTTGCCGCCAGTCCTCGATGTACTTCTCCCTGG
>JAPULD010000422.1 GCA_027295365.1 Planctomycetota bacterium | reverse complement strand
CTGCCTGAAAAGCAAGACCGCCCAGCAGGCCACCGAACAGATCATGAAGACTCTCAAAGATATCGAACACGGGCAATTGCGTCTCGATGATCTGACAATTATGATTGCCCATATCAACCTTGTCTGAGGCGGTCATCATCGATCCGCAAACCAATCTCCGAGAAGGCGGATTTGACGATGATGGCCGGGAAAATCATTCGATCGAAGTCTGATTTCATCGAAGGGAACAGGATAAACAAGCCATAATATTGCCTGAACCATGTTCAAATGATTGAGAACGGTCGTTCAACGCGTGCGTCTGTTCACGGAACTTGGAAGGGTTGCTCCGTGCCGCGAATCAGCATCAGCGAACAGAATGTACAAGCCATCGATACGGCACTTGATATCGAGGGCGATGCGACCATCACCCTGCATGGGAGCGGGACCGGTGCGACGACCCAGTGGAAACCTTCGCCACAAGACCTGATCGCTGATCAACCGAACCGGATTCAGGAGGCCGCGGCGGGTCTGAACCCCACGGAGTTCAAGGGAAACCGCGGCAGCTACGAGATCCGGGAACGGATCTGCCAGGGTGGCATGGGCGTCGTGGATCTCGCCTTTGATCACCGCCTCGAGCGCAAAGTCGCGATCAAGCGACTGCTGATTTCGGGCATGACGGAACTGGAGGGATTGCCACGATTCGCCCGGGAAGCCAAAGCCATTGCCGCGCTGAATCATCGGAACATCGTGACCATCTACGAGATGGGCGAAGACGAATACGGGCCCTACATCGTCATGGAATTCATTCCGGGGGGAAACCTCCTGACCCTGATCGAGAAACAAGGGCGGCTCGGGTTCAACGCCGCATTGGAAGTGATCCGCCAGATCGCCAGGGGACTGGGTCACGCCCATCAACGCAACATCGTTCATCGTGACGTCAAGCCCTCCAACATCATCCTGAACGAGGAGGGGGTTCCCAAGCTCGTCGATTTCGGCATTGCGATCATGGAGGCCAACCTGCGAACCACGACCGCCGTGGCGGGCACTCCCGTGTACATGTCCCCCGAGCAGCGCGATCCCAAGGCGGAAGTGACTGCAAGGGCGGACATCTATTCACTGGCCAAGACCCTGTACCAGCTCCTGACCGGGAAATATCCCACCGACGTGTCGATGGATTCACTCCCCACGCAGTTGGTGCCGGTCATGGAAAAAGCGATGCAGGAGCAGCCGGCTTTTCGCCAGACCGACATCCGACAGTTTCTGTTCGAACTGGACAATGCCGAGCGTCGATACGTCTTGTCCAATCGCGTGGCCAGCAAACGCATGACCTGTCCGGAATGCGAGGCCGTCAACGCGCAGTACGCCCGATTCTGCCTTCGGTGCGGCAACAAGCTGACCCTCGACTGCCCCTCCTGCCACACGGAGAATCGACGCGACGTGCAGTACTGCATGACGTGCGGCATCAATTTCTCCCGCTACCAGGCCTCCCAGGATTCGCGTCGCAAGGTTCAGGAACTGCTCGAAACCGGGGATTTCTATCGAGCCCGGGACGAAGCCGATCTCGGCGCCGCCATCGGGTTCTTTGAAGAGGACTTTGAAGCCTTGAGGCATGTCGCCATCGAGAATCAGCGCCAGTTCGATCGGCTTCGCGTCAGCGCCAGGAAATTCATCAGCAAGAAGCAGATCGAGTCGGCCCTCGAGTGCATCCTCAAGGCCCGCGCCATCAATCCTCATCACCAGAGGACCCGAAAAGTCGAGCTCATGCTCAAGCGGGAAACCTATCGGACCAAGTTCGACAGCATCAAGGACAAGGCCGTTCGATGTCTGAATCGGCGGCAGTTTGAGGAGACGATCACCCTGGCCCGGCAGTTGCGTCTGGTCAAACCGAATTCAAAGCTCGCCGCCGATTTGCTGAGCCGGGCCAAGAAATATCAGGATCACCATCGGTTCGTGATGAACGCGGCCCGGGGTCATCGGGAAGCGCATCAGGACCAGGAGGCGCTGAAGCTGCTGGACGAGCTGATTCTCGAATTTCCGCATGATGAGCAAGTCAAGCATCTTCGCTGGACCTGGAGTGAGCTGGCCCGATTCGAGCGGCACGAAATCCTCCACGCGCGCGAGGCAATCAAGAAAGGAAGATTCCGGACCGCGCTGGGAACCTGGGAACAAGTGCAGGCGATCGATCCGGAGTATCCCGAAGCGATTCGCAGCATTCGAATTCTGAAGCGACTGATGGCGCGGAAATCCCGGTACTGGCGCACTCGAATCCGATGGACGTTTTTCTTCGGTCTGACCCCGGTCATCTTCGGCGGAGTCGGTTGGCTCTTCTGGTTTGTATTCATTCGATAAAGAATGAGGTGATCGATCCCACATCGCCCGTCGGACGGAACCGAAGCCCATTCTTGCCCCTCTTCGCCAGAGTTCAATGAACTCGCTTGTCGAGCCGGTCTCGCTGGCCATGGTGTCAATGAGATCACATCGCCCCTTCGCAGCCGACTGGGCTAGCCCGACCAACTTGTGCTTCCTGTTGATTGGACGCATCATTGTTAAATTCAAATCAATTTCCCTGTTAGGTGCTGGCCTTCGGGGCATCCTGTTTCATACTACTTCGGTAGTAATTCAGATCCGACGGCTCTCCCCTTCAGGTGATATCCTTGTCGAGAGGGCCTGTATCACCTGAATCAGGCCCCGAGAAAGCTGAATTCGCCATGCCCGCCAATCCTCTTAAACCGCTCAACCCCAAGCAGTTCGATTTCCGGAAGGCCCGGCACCTGCTCAATCGGGCGGGATTTGGCGGCAGCCCAGATCAGATTTCCGCCTTGGCGAACATGGGTCTCGAAGCCGCGGTCCATTACATCGTCCACTACCACGAGATCAAGACGGAACCCGTCGAGGCCGATCGGTTCGATCACGACATCATGAAGCCCCGTGCTCCTCAACAACAGAAGGAACTTCAACGAGCCCGGCGTGAAGGGGATGAAGCAATTCTGGAACGATTCCGAAAGGAACGCCAGCAGCGACAACGTCGTGATCGACGACAGCTTGCGGACCTCCAGTCATGGTGGTTGCAAAGGATGATCGAGACCCCCCGCCCCCTCGAAGAGAAGATGACCCTCTTCTGGCATGGACATTTCGCCACGGGCTACCGGGCCATCCAGGACAGCTATCACCTCTTCCGTCAGAACCAGTTTTTCCGCGCCAATGCGACGGGGAATTTCCGTAATCTCGTCCAGGGGATCATCCGCGATCCCGCGATGATCAGGTACCTCAACAACAATCAGAATCGTCGCCAGGCTCCCAACGAAAATCTCGCCCGGGAACTGATGGAACTCTTCACCCTGGGCGAAGGCCACGACTACACGGAGCATGACATCAAGGAGGGAGCCCGAGCCCTGACGGGGTACACCTTCCAGGACGACGATTTTATCTTTCGTCCTCGTCTGCACGATCGCAAATCCAAGACCATCCTGGGACAGAAGGGTTTCTGGGATGGCGACGACTTCGTGAACATCATCCTGAGCCGAGATGTGGCCAGCGAGTACCTCTGCTTCAAGCTTCACCGATATTTCGTCAACGACGCCCCGGCGATGCATGACACCGCCCCCCAGGCCAAACGCTACATCCTGGCCATGGCCAAGCTCTTTCGAGAACGGGACTACGACCTGAGCGTCCTGCTCCAAACGATGTTCACGTCCGAGTATTTCTACGACGATTCCAACATCAGGCATGTCATCAAGAGCCCGGTGCAACTCGTCGTGCAGGCGATTCGGACGCTGCATACGCCGGTGAGAAGCCTCAAGGCCCTGCTCGACGCTTGCAGCCTGATGGGCCAGAACATCTTCAATCCCCCCAGCGTCAAGGGCTGGGAGGGAGGCGTGGCCTGGATCAACACCTCATCCCTGTTCATGCGACAGAACGTCCTGGTGTACCTGCTGACGGGACGAAGGCCCAATGACCTACCCTGGGACACGGATCTTCAGGATTACGACGCAATGCCCATCATCGCGCACCTCCGCGATGCCCAGGGTCTGTTTCGAACCGATGAGGTGCTCGCGTACCTCCTAAAGCTGAACCTGGGCGATGCCCCGCACGCTCAAAGAATGGAGTCCCTGAAATCCTTGATGAATGAACATCGAGGCGACCTCGACAACCCCATCCTGATCGCACTGTTATGCTTGATCACGTCGATGCCCGAATATCAATTGATGTGATCGAAATTCACCCAGACTCAATAATCGCCTCGCCACGGGAGGCTCGCGAATGAACGATCAACAAACAACGACGTATTCCCGCCGCCTGTTCATGCAGCAGGGGCTGACGTTCGCCTCGCTGACCGCGACCGCCCCCCTGTTCCTGCAGCGTTCGGCCATGGGGATGCTCGCGCCGGCCGGCTCGATGCTGAGCAGCCAACCCGGTGTGCCCGAGGATCGGGTGCTCGTGGTCGTCCAACTCGGGGGCGGCAACGACGGGCTCAACACCGTCGTGCCCTACGGCATGAATGCCTATCACAAGGCGAGGCCCAACATCGCCATCCCCGCGCCGGGGCGCGGCACCAATGACCGACCCGCCGCCCTGGACCTGGGCGGCCTTGCGGATGGACTCGGCCTGCATCCCGCATTCGCCGGTTTCAAGGATCTCCTGGATGATGGCGTGGCCAGCATCGTGCAAGGCGTTGGGTATCCCAATCCCAATCGATCGCACTTCACGTCCATGGACATCTGGCACACCGCCGACACCGATGGCATCAACCATGGCTGGATTGGCCGTTACTTCGACAACACGTGCCAAGGGAAGCCAATCCCCGAAGGGGCGGTGTCCATCGGACGAGAATCTCCGCTGGCGATGAACGGCGAGATTCAGAAGCCGATCAGTTTCGAATCGGCCGATCTCTTCCAATGGCTTGGCGAGAGCATGAACGACTCCATCGACACGTCGTATCAGAAGATCAATCGCGCCGGAGTTCTGGACAACGTCGATCCCGATGGCCAGCTCGGTTTCCTCATGCGCACCGCGCTGGACGCCCAGGTCTCGTCGGAACGCATACGGAAGGCCGTCGCGAAGAAACCCCTCGTGCGATATCCACAGGGCGAACTTGCGAGGCAACTTCGAATCGTCAGCGCCATGATCCGAGACGAGTTGAAGACTCGGGTGTATTACGTCACGTTGTCCGGTTTCGACACCCACGCCGGACAAGCCGGGCAGCACGCCAACCTCTTGCGCCAGGTGGGCGGAGCCCTCAAGTCCTTCCATACTGACCTTCGCAAGCAAGGCAATTCAAGCCGCGTGCTCACCATGGTCTTTTCGGAGTTCGGCCGGCGGGTCGCACAAAATGCCTCGGCGGGCACCGATCATGGCACCGCGGCTCCCATGTTCTTCGTGGGCGACATGATTCGTCCCGGGGTCTTGGGCGATCATCCCTCTTTGGCCGACCTGGAGCAGGGTGATCTGCGGTTCAAGGTTGATTTCCGCAGCCTTTACGCGGCGGTCCTTGAGGATTGGCTCGGGGCAGACTCACGCTCCGTGCTCGGAAGTGAATTCCGGAAAGCCAGGATCATCAAGGCCTGAACCAGACCGATCCGATCATCTGGCCCCTCATTATCGGCAACATTGTGGAAATCACCCGTTTCTCAGTCTTTTTGTGGCATGGGAGTCGGCACCTTATACGTTGAGA
>JAPULD010000421.1 GCA_027295365.1 Planctomycetota bacterium | reverse complement strand
GTTTACGAATTGATCGATTGCCCGGAGGACGGCCGGGCGGAATAAGAAAAATCGCAATGTAAAAAACAGAAGCCAATGAAGAATGAGAAGAAAGGCCATAAGGATTACATAACTGACCAGCGAGCGATAGCCCATGAAATAAGCACTGATCAAGGCAATAATGCCAGCAATCAAAAATGCACTTGCTACAAAAGCACAAACACCGCGCCATTTGCAAACATCTTTCGAGGTCGTGATCTGCCACTTCTGCTCGCGTGTGAGCTCAAGATTCGACGTGCTAATCATCCAATGCCACGTCATCACGGTGCCCCAGATTCATCTATTTTTCCTTGAGAGAGAAAATGGCTGAGGGTGCCGCATTCGGGGCACGTCGTCTGGTTTATGTCGTGATCGGATGTTGATTCCGATTGCCCCCTCAGATTGTAGCCGCACGCCAGGCAGAGGTTGTATCCCTCTTCGCGCATGGCCATGCGGAGGGGGCGGATGTAGAGGAATCGGTATCCCCATGCAGAGGCGATCCACACCGCGATGATGAAAAGAAACGCCGCCAACAGCCACGCCAGGGGCAGGTTGGGGGTTACTTTGCCCAGGACGCCCATCTTCATCAACAAGGCCGTCATCTGGGGATGCACGAACGACCAGGCCAGAATGCACATGACAATCATGGCCAACGTGACCAGTGCGAGCTTCATTGGCGAAAGGTGCTCTTTGTGAGCCTTCTTCGTCAGTCGATTTTGGTCGGCCCGCGAGAGTTTGTATTGGGGATCGGCGAAGTTTCCGACTAGAGGACGCAAATTCATTGGTCGAACTCCAATGATTCAGTACGCGGTGGGCCTCGGGGGATTCGAGGTGCCGCATTCGGGACATTGCTGGGAGTCCTTGCTGCCTCGCAAGTCATACCCACATCCGGAGCAAATCGGGAAGCCGTGGTCGGCGAGCGATCGCCATATGTATTTGGTCCTCATGCCATAGCATATTTTCATATAGACACAAAGTACGACAAACCCGAACACGGCACCAATGAGTAATCGCAGCCATGTATTCCATGTCGTAAGAAAAATACCTGCAGTCACTGCGATGCCACTCGTGAGTGCAAGGATTCCTCCGAACATCATATTATTCTTGAACTTGGAGTGTACCGCTACCTGGGACTCCAATGCTTGCGTATGAATGGAATCCAATTGTTCAGGTGATATCTTGAATCCATATTTTAAAATTTTGGCGTCTGGTGGAAGTTTCTTTGTTCCAGAATAAATTTTCAATCTTGCACCCCCGACATCGGGTTGCATAGCGTGCCGCATTCGGGGCAGCGATCAAAGTCATTCGAGTGACCACTCAAATCGTATGTGCAATGCGGGCAAAACATTGAAGTTTGATCGCTATGGCACCGGGAGCAACAATGGGTAGCAGTATCGGTATCGCTCAAGAGGTAATAGCAGTGCGTGCAAAGATCGATGCCACTCCATCGAGCGGCGTTCACAATGTACGGTCGAAGCAGACGACGTTTTACTCGAATTAAGACAACAAATAATCCAACCCAAAGAAACAAAAATGCAACCAGTGGTAGGTAGTAAAAAAGCCAATGGTATTTGTACCCTAAAATTAGGGCCATGAAAATGGATGCGGCGAGAATCACCCCGAACACCACTAAGTAGAGAAGAAGAAGTTTTGCGAGCGATTTCAAGCGATGTGCTTGTCGTCCCGGCGTTCGCAATGCCAGTTGTATGATCTCAAACTTTTGTGTTTTTGTGAGATGAACATTCGTGAATGATGGTTCTCGCCAAAGAAGAGGATAGCTCATACCTGCACCCCCGGCACCCACGCCGTGGTCCGGCCTCCGTGCTGCTCGTGGATGATCTTCTCGCCCTTACTCGTTTTTGCATTGGCGTTCTTCCCCCAGCGGTAGTGAAACAACCACGTCTTGGGAAATCTGGTTTTGTCGGCGTCCACGCTCACCGCCTTGTCGATGATTGATTTCATCTTCGTACGCACACGTCTAGCTTCAATTTCAGACAACGTGTTTGCAACTCGTGATGGGGCGATCTTCGCCTGATACAGGATCTCATCCGCGATCCAGTTGCCCACCCCGGCGGAAAAGCCCTGATCCAGCAGCAACGCCTTGATCGGGATCTTCCTTTTCAGCAGTTTCTCGCAGAAGATCTTGGGGGAAGGCAGGTCGAGCAACGGATCGAACCCCAGCTTGCTGATGGGTTTCTCGTTCTCCGGATCATCGCGCAACAGAATCCGACCCAGACGCCTCTTGTTGGTCATGACCAGTTCGCCGCCCCCGTCAAAGTACAGATGTATCTTGACGAACCGGGGCGGCCAGTCTTCATCCTTCGTATCTTTGGGGCTCGATGCCAACTGCAAGGATTTCTTGAATCCGGGGGCGGGGCCTGGCGTTAGAAACGCCCCCGTCATCCCGAAGTGAAACAGAGGATGAGGCGGGGCATCAAGCACAAACCACAACTGCTTACCCCGACGCCTCACTTCCAGCACCCGCTTGCCCTTCAGCGCACTGGTCATCTTCCGAGGGCTCGCATCGGGAAAGACCAGATCGTCCTTGGCGCACGTAACCTTTTCGATCACGCGCCCTTTCGCCACGGACTCAGCAAGCTTGCGTCCAAATTCGACTTCAGGCAGTTCAGGCATGGAGTTCCCGCCAACAAAAAATGGTGACTCAGACCTTGGCCCGGTTCACCATTCTCGCACAGGCCGGAGACCGGTGCCATGTCTGAGGACAAGATCAAGCACCATGCATTGAAAGGGAATCAGTCCGCCGGGGCGGAAGCGGTGACGAGTTCAAACTCGCCCTCGGCCATGGAGAGCCGCACCGGGTCATCGCCTGCCATCAATGCCATGACGTAGGGGCCCATGCCCAACGCATCGGGGATGAGCTTGACGACCCCATCTTCCAGTTGCCAACGTCCCCTGTTCCCCGCCTTGGCGAAGGCGCTGGTGGCGGAAGCATCGGGCGAGTAGATGTACCGCATGGTGGATTTCAGAGCCAGCGATCCCAGCGTGCCGCTCCATTCGCCAAACAGGGATTCCTCGGTCGCTTTCGGGGCGCGCGGCAGGGCATGGAATGGCCCCAGGTCGGGAATGCGGATCTCAATCTGGCCACCGACTCTCGCGATACTGGCCCGAACCGGATCCTGGGCCAGCAAGCTGTAGGGCTCCAAACGAAGCACCGCGTAGCTTTGTTGATCCCATCGACCTCGCTCGATCGGCGGGTAATAACGATTCTGATTTTCGTAGATCGCGAACCGATGATCCTTGTCCAGACGCAGCAGTTCGGTGCCATTCGTCCACCACCGCGTAAATTCGATCTTCTCGGTGGGGTCGAGCGTGAGCAGGGTGCCTTCCTCCAGAGGCGTTGCCCAATTCACATCGTTTCGATTAGGCGGTTCCTCGCAGCTGAGGAGAAGTAATGCAACGATGAAGATGGAAAGGAATCGCATGAGTGCCTCCGGGTGGAAGAGGGCAAGGGGCGTTTCAGGAGCATTCTTATCGAAATGGTGGGAAAATGCAACCTAAGTCGATGATTTTTAGACACTTAGATGGCGTCGAGCTTCGGGAGCTTCATTATCCAGGGTTGGCCCGATCCGGGGTCGGGGATCAGCTCAGAATGGGCAGGCTGACCGACTGATCGAGCTGTTCCGTGGGTCTGGCGATGAGGTCGTAGCCATCGGCATCCACGATCGTGCAGCGAACCAATTCGCCCGGGCTGAGTTTGCTTTCGCTGTGCACGTACGTCATCGAATCGACCTGGGGGGCCTGGTGATAGCAGCGACCTGAATAGAGTTTGCCTGCTTCACTCACCCCTGGGGTGGAAAGTCCCTCGGTCCCGCCACTCGCGGGGCCTTCGATGAGCACATCGAACTGGCATCGTTCCTGGGCGATATAGGCCGCATTCTCGAACGCATGCGTTTGTTGCGCCAGCATGAGCTCGGCTTCGCGCTGGATCTTGATTTCCTCGGGCACGTGCAAGTCGGGGTTCTTGTCCATCGTGCCCGCGGGGGTGCCTTCCTCGTGGGAATACTTGAACACGCCCATCGCGTCGAAACCGAAATCCTCGATGAACTCCAGGAGTTGCTCGTGGTCCTCCTGGGTCTCGCCCGGGAATCCAGTGATCATCGTGGTTCGGATCGCCAATCCCGGGATGCGATCGCGCAGCTTGTGGAGAAGCGTTTCCTGCTCATCGCGGGTGATGTTCCGCCGCATGGAGCCGAGCATGTTGTCGGACATGTGTTGCAGGGGGATATCAATGTATTTGACGATGTTGGGAAGGCTGGCGATCGCGTCGATCATGGCGTCGGTGAAGTGGGTCGGGTAGACATACATCAGACGCATCCACCCCCCCCCGGATGCTTGTGCAACTTTGTCCAGCGACGTCAACAAGCCGATGAGGCCTTCTTCGTAGCCGATGTCATAGCCAAACGAAGTGGTATCCTGACCAATGAGGTTCAGTTCGAACGCGCCATCGGCTATCAGTGCTCTGGCTTCCGAGACGATCACATCCGGCGCTTTTGATCGCATTTTGCCCCGGATGGAGGGAATTGTGCAGAACGTGCATTTCTGGTTGCAGCCTTCGCTGACCCTCAGATACGCCCAATGTCTGGGCGTGAGACGCAATCGATTGCTGTCGTCCTCGAAGTAGCCTATGCCTTTGCCATCGGCGCCTTGCACGGTCAGGCCGACGGTTTCAAGGCCCCGTGCTTTGGCGGCCTGCAAAGCGTTGCCGGCGATCCAGTATTTGGGGCGATCCGATGCCTCCGCTAGATCGGGTCGGGAAGGCGTTCCGCTCACGGCTTCGATGATGTGGTCCCGATCGAATACGCCGATCATGGCGTCGATGCCGGGGGCCCATTCCAGCATCTTTGCACGATGCCTTTGCACGAGACAACCCGCGACGATGACTCGCTTGATCTCGCCCTTGTTCTTTCGCTCGATGGCCTCGTGGATGACATCGAGGGATTCCTCCTTGGAGGCATCGAGGAAGCCGCACGTGTTGACCACGATGGCGTCGGCCTCGGCGTGATCAGTGACGAGGCGATAGCCCGTCTGGGCAAGCGTGCCCAGCATCTTCTCCGAATCGACGAGGTTCTTGGGGCATCCCAAGCTGACAAAGGCGACGGACTTGATGTCCTCGCCTTCTGCAGTGGATGGGTTCTTGATGGTTTCAGGGCTTTTCATGATCAGTCTGAATAATAGCCTCGACTTGAGCATGGTCAGATTGGGAACCAACCGAGGCTTGAAATGGCTGTTTTGCACGAATCCCTTGATATCGTGCCCTAATGGGTCATCTGATAAAGTTCGTTCGCCTTGAGATAGTGAGCCACTTCGGGAAGCAGAAATTGAGACAAGTCCTGACCATTGATCAGCATCTGGCGGATGTCAGAAGCACTGACATCGAGGTAAGGCACTTCCGCGATGTGGGCGATCCAGTAGGCCGCTTGTTCGGGTTTGAAGAGGGAATTGAATTCACGGATGAGCGTGGCGTGATCGTAAGGGGGGCGGGGCATGACGATCGGCTCGACCATTTCCAGGATACGCTGCCAGTCCTTCCATTTTTCAAATGACAACGCGGCGTCGGCCCCGATCAACAAGTGCAGTTTCGTTTCGGGACCATATTTATTTTGAAGCGCTTCCAACGTGTCGATTGTGAAGCTGGGGCCTTCGCGATGGAGTTCCAGTTCATCGATCAGGGCGTTGGGGATCGAAGCGATCGCCAGACGAAGCATGGACAAACGATGCACGCTGGGCGTGGGGGGCGTTTGCGTTTTCAGTGGATTGATCGACGCAGGGATGTACAGGATCAATTCGCAACCGAGCATTTTGGCCACGATCGGGGGGAGTGTGGTGTGCGCCAAGTGGGGCGGATCAAACGTACCCCCAAAGATCAAGATTCGTCGCTCGGGTGTATTCACACCCCTAGTTTAGCGGCGGGGCCCAGCCCCGCGATTCTTCAAATTCAATCATCTATAAAAGTATTACGAATAATCCACCCAATCGCAAAAAACGATGTAGACACAATGATCATTGGGCCACGCCATCCCGGGAAATATTGAAATTGCTGAAGGATCATAACACTTCCAAGGACCACCCCCAGAGCGAAGGCACTGGCGATCACACCCAATAAAATGGATTGGAAGCCTGCATATTCGGAGAGTTTCTTTGAAAGCGTATGCCCGATGAAAAAGCCGGGAAGTATAAACAGAATCGACATCCCCAACAGAACTTTGGCATGAAAGTTGAAATTGTACATCACAATCAGCGGCTGGGTGATCCAAAGCAGACCGACAAAGAAAAGCGTCATCACCAGAGATCGCACGAACAGAAACATCAGAGCACGACGTAGTCCGATGAACAGCGACCACTCCCCGGGGCGTTTGGAATGCCACAGCTCATCAAGCTCGAACTCATATCCACATTCAGGACAGGTCAAGTGATTCGCCTCCACCGTGGCGATCAGGTTGTATTTACATTCGGGACAATGCGGATGTCGTTGCCTTCGGAATCGTCCCTCGGGTCGTTGCATGGTTCAAGTATGGCAGGAAAGCATCGAGGTGAGATGTCCTGGTCGAATCGAAAAATGACATGTTCAAGTGAGGCGCGCCGGAATCGCGAGATTGTCGATGAGCCGGGTTGAGCCAAGCCGAGCCGCGATGAGAGCGCGGGTCGGTTTGTCGAATGTAGTCACGATGTTGAGCGTCTGGGCATCCCTCACCACGGCGTACTCAGTCTCAAAGTGATGATCTTCCAGGATCCGCCTCATTGACTGTTCGCATTCATCCACACTCAATTGGGTGGAGATGCCATGAAAGGCCTTTGATATCCCCAATGCCCGGTTCCGATCCTCATCGCTGAGATACGCATTCCGACTGCTCAGCGCCAAACTATCCGATTCGCGAATCGTCTCGTGTCCAATGATTTCAAGATCACCCCAGCGATCGCCTTCCTGCTTGACCATCGCCTTGATGACCAGCAACTGCTGGTAGTCTTTCTCGCCAAAGATGGCCTTGGCAGGGTTTACGAGATCAAAGAATCGAGCCACGACCTGACAGACACCTTGAAGATGCCCGGGCCGATACGCATCCTCAAGCCCAGGATTCGTAGCGACCCCCGGAAGTGGGGGAGCAGGGGATTGTTCGCCCAGAGGGTAAATTGTTTCGACGCTTGGCGTAAACACGAACTGGCTCCCCGCGTGCTTCACCTTTTCGAGATCTGAATCCAGATCCCTCGGGTACTGGGCAAAATCCTCATCGGGAGCGAACTGCGTGGGGTTGACGAAAATGCTGACGATGACGGGGCCTTGATTCAGGTTCGCCGCGTGTCGAATCAAAGCCAGATGCCCATCGTGCAACGCCCCCATGGTGGGCACGAAGACGCCACCCTGGCAGTCGGTCAATTCCTTGGGATCGCTGAAGACATGCATGATCGGATCGAGGTTTGAAGGGGCAGATGTTTGTGAGTAACGTGATATGGAAGAGGCGTTGAGTCCTCAGCGGCATATCATATGGCTTGCCCTTCGGGAGAGAAGTAGGCCATGTTTCATGATCGTATCGAAGCAGGAAAAAAACTATCAGGGCGACTGATGCATCTCCGGGATGAGAACCCGATCGTCTTTGGTCTGGCCCGGGGGGGCGTGGTGGTGGCGGCTCCCGTCGCCCGGGCTCTGGATACGGCGCTCGACGTGTTGGTGGTACGAAAGATCGGGGACCCGACCCAGCCCGAACTCGCCTTGGGGGCGGTGATGGATGGGCCGACGCCCCATATCGCGCTCAACCTTGATCTCATCGCGTCGATCAACGTCGATGCGGAATTCATCGAAGCTGAGTCGTTGAGGCAGTTGCAGGAAGTACGAAAGCAAAACGAACGCTTCCGGCGGGATCGTCCACTTGCTCAGGTCGAAGGGCGAACCGCGATCGTCATCGACGATGGCATCGCCACCGGTGCGACGGTGCAGGTGGCCATCGAAGGCTTGCGTCAACGTGGCCCTAAGCGGATCGTGCTGGCGATTCCCGTGGCCCCCCCCGACACGGTGAGGCGCTTCGAAGCAATGGTCGATGAGGTGGTCTGTCTGCACAGCCCCGAGTCATTCATGGCGGTGGGGTTTTTCTATGAAATATTTGATCAGACGACGGACGATGAGGTGGTTCAACTGCTGGATCAATACCAGTCTGTGGTTAATCGTCCATAAACCGCGTCACGATCACCGTGTCGTTCTGGCCGCCAAATCCGAAGGAATT
>JAPULD010000420.1 GCA_027295365.1 Planctomycetota bacterium | reverse complement strand
GTCAACCACTCGATCAACGACGAGTGATCCCCCGGGATCTGCGTCTCGTGCTTGCCTTGTGCGTGATCGTGGGAGGCTTTCTTGCTATTGGTGTCCTCGTCCTGCTCGCATGGACGCACATCGGCGATCGGTATCAGGTCGATGCCCGGGATGGAACGTTCCTGGCGATGGCCCGCGCCGTGGACCAGGGAATGATGTATCCACGCCTCTACGACCCGGAGACGCAAAGCTTCGGCGGGGCCCGGATCATGCCTGTCCGCCTGATGCTCAACGCATTCGCCTCGCGGGTCACGGGGGAATACTTGAGTGCCGCCAAGTACGTCAGCGCCGCGTCGATGTTCCTGCTCGTCTTCCTCATGGGACTGGTGATGGGGCGTTTGAAGTGCTCCACCGTGGCGGCCATCGGGGCCATCGGCGCCGCGTTGATGACCCAGCCCATGTTGATCGGGGCGACTTCCGTTCAGATGGCGGCCCTGCCGACGGCGTTGCAACTCATGGCGATCATGCTCTTCGTGAATCGCAAGGGTGATTCCGTGAAGGTCGTGCGCCGAAACCTGTTCTTCGCGTCGCTCGCCTGCACCGCCGCGATCTTCTGCCGCATGGATGCGCTTTGGGGGTCGATCACGATCATGCTCTGGCTCACGGTACGCCAACCTCGGGAACTGTGGATCTTCCTGGGCTACCAGATCGGCATGGTGCTTGTCGCGGGGGCGTTCTTCCACCTGATCACGGATGGCCGTTTCGTGGATGTCATGTTTCGACAATCGCTGACCGAGACCGGGGATGTTGGCGCGGTCTGGAGAGTGCCATTGCTCCTGTTCATGCTTCTTTCCGATCATGCTCCGGCCACCTGGGTCTTGCTGCCCCTGGCGAGTTTCGGGCTCATCCTGCGCACCATGAACAATCGTTTTCACATCGTCCACGTGGCGCTGGTCTGCAGCGTGGTGATTCTGCTCGTCACTCTTGCCAAGTCGGGCACCTCGCCTCACTCAATGATCGATGTGATCGTCTTGGGCGCAATCTGTGCCGCAGATCTTTGGCGCACGGTTCAGAACGGGGACAAACGAATGGATGCGGCGCAGGCTGCAATGTCGGTCATGTTCCTCTGGTCGATCCTGGGGGGGCTCTTCATGCATGTGCGGGGCGATGCCTTGGCGTCGCTCAACACGGTGCTCTTTGATGAGCGCAATCCGGATCTCGATCGGCGTCCCTTGGTGGGTTGGCTGACGTCGGAGCAGATTTTCCTGAGCGAGGATCCGTATCTCGATGTGGAACTGGATCTGAACCCGGTGGTGTACGATGCGAAAGCCCTCAAGCGACTGGGCGATCAACAACCTGGATTGGTTGAGACACTGGTCAGGCGACTGGAGAATCGCGAGTTTGAGATCGTGGTGCTCTTGCGTGAGTTGGCGGAAGAAAAGTCGTGGTACGCGAAAGTGCACTTCGGGCCCAAGGTGTCAGAAGCGATCAGGCGAAATTATGTCTATCGGGGCAAGTACGACTCGTATCACCTGTACGTGCCGTCTGATGAACTTGAGTGATCTGCTTGGCAGATCAGATCACTCGTCTTGCGGTTCACAGAGTTCGATCAACACGCCACCTGCGCTTTTGGGATGCAGAAAGGCGATCTTCATGCCATGCGCGCCGATGCGGGGCGACTCGTCGATGAGTTTGACCCCCGCCTCAATCAGTTTCGCAAGATGCCCCTCGATCCCAGTGACTGAATACGCGAGATGATGCAGGCCAGACCCTCGGCGTTGCAAGTGCCGAGCAATGGGGGAGGCATCGTTCATCGGTTCGAGCAACTCGATCCGAGGCGCATCGCCTTGCGATGCTGGTTGGAACATCGCCACTTTCACCTGCTGCTCGATGACTTCGTCCTCGCCCACGCAGACGAGCCCCAGAATCGTCTCGTAAAACGTGCGACTCTCCTCGATGGATTCGACGGCGATCCCGACATGATGCAAACCACTGGTCTGCACGAGCCGCGCGACGATCTCATGGGGATTCTCAGGCCCGGCCATCGTCGTACTCTCCAAAGACATCACGCAGGACGCGGCACATCTCGCCCATCGACGCCAAGGCATGCACCGCCTTCAGCAATGAAGGCATGATGTTCTCCTCGCCTTGGGCGAAGGTATCCAGTTCAGCGAGCGCTGCTTTGACTTCATCGTCATTTCGCTTCGCCCGGCTGGCCTCCAGGCGACTGACCTGTTCGGATGCGGTTTGCTCCGAAGGCCTGAATATCTCCATGGTTTCGGTTTCTTCACGCGCGAATTCATTGACCCCCACCACGAGCCGCTCGCCTGACTCGACCCGCTGGCCCAACTCGTAGGCCGACTGCTCGATGAGCGACTGAGGCCAGCCCGCTTCGATGGCGTTGACCGCGCCGCCTCGTTCCTCGCATTGCTTGATGATCGCCTCGGCGTCGGCTTCCAGGGCATCGGTCAACTGTTCGATGAAATAACTGCCCCCCAGCGGATCGACGGTGTTGGTGACCCCCGTTTCGTGGGCGAGGATGTGCTGGGTGTTGAGGGCCACCCTTGATGCGGCTTCACTGGGCAGGGCCAAGGCCTCGTCGTAGGCGTTGGTGTGCAATGATTGGGTGCCACCCAGGACCGCCGCCAACGCCTGGTAGGCGACACGCACGACGTTGTTGTCGGGCTGCTGGGCGGTGAGGGTGACGCCCCCCGTCTGGGTATGGAAACGAAGCACACTTGATCGAGGATCCTTCGCCCCGAATCGTTGTGTCATCAGTTTGGCGTAGAGTCGTCGGGCGGCCCTGAACTTGGCGACCTCTTCGAACAGATCGCTGTGGGATGCAAAGAAAAACGTCAACCTGGGGGCGAACTCGTCGATCTTCAATCCAGCGTGCAAGGCCTGCTCGATATAGCAGATGGCGTTGGCCAGGGTCAAACCGATTTCCTGAGCCGCGGTCGCTCCCGCCTCCCGCATGTGATATCCGCTGATGGAGATCGTGTTGAACTTGGGCAGGTGCTGCGAGGCGTAAGTGAAGATGTCGCGGGTCAATCGAAGCGCCGGCTGGGGGGGGAAGCGATACGTCCCTCGGGCGATGTATTCCTTGAGGATGTCATTCTGAATCGTCCCGGTGAGTTTGGAAGGATCGACGCCTTGACGCTGAGCCGTGGCGATGTACATGGCCAGCAGGATCGGCGCGGTGGCGTTGATGGTCATCGAGGTTGAGATTTCATCAAGCGGGATGCCCTCGAACAGCATCTCCAGATCGTCCAGCGTATCGATGGCCACGCCCACGCGCCCCACTTCACCCGAGGCGATCGGATCATCCGAGTCGTATCCGATCTGGGTGGGCAAATCGAAGGCGACCGACAGTCCCTTGCTGCCTTGATCAAGCAAATACTTGAAGCGACGATTTGTTTCCTGAGCCGTGCCAAAGCCGGCGTACTGACGAATGGTCCACAAGCGTCCCCTATACATGCTGGGATGCGCACCCCTGGTGTAGGGGTACTGACCCGG
>JAPULD010000042.1 GCA_027295365.1 Planctomycetota bacterium | reverse complement strand
GCCAACGATGAAAAGGCCTTGGAGAAGGCCTGAAGAGCAGCACATAGATCACCCCCCAGATCGCTCGGGCTAGACGATTCCCCATACCATGGGGACTGGGGGCATGGCTGATGTCGATTTGTGATGGGTCGGTCGGTGCCTTCATGAAATCTGCTCGAGTCCCCGGCCTGTACGCAATCGTTCGGCGAAGCGAGCTTGAAACTCCAAACAAGACAAGAATGGGGACACAGAATAGTTGTTATCGGTCGTACAACGTCCTTCAGCCCATTGGTGGTTGATCCGAACTATACTTTGCCCTCTTTTTCGCGAGCGATGTGATTGAAGGGGTTGGAGCCGATTTTTCATGACCAACACTGAGCCGACCACTTCCGACCTTCGCGTCGTGATCCTGAACCAATATTACGTGCCGGACGTGGCATCAACGGGTCACTTGCTTTCGGAATTGGCGGAATACCTGGCCTCGCACCAGTTGGACGTCAACGTCATCGCGTGCCAGCCTTCCTACGGACCGCCTGAGACCTGGGAAAAATGCCCACGGTATCGCGTCGAGTCCGGAATCAAAGTATTGCGAATGTGGACGACCCGCTTTCCGAAGGATCGCATCCTGGGTCGTACGATCAACTCGATGACCTTCCTGATTCAACTCTTTGTGCGGTTGATGTTCAGGCCCAATCGGGGTGAGATCTTTCTCTACACCACGAATCCCCCCTACCTGGGTGTTCTTGGCGGATTCATCTCGTTGTTCAGGCAACACCCTTACGTCGTCCTGCTCCACGACTCCTATCCTCAACTGGCGGTCCTGGTGGGAAAGATACGCAAGGATGGAATGATCGCGAAGGTCTGGCATCGGCTCAATCGATTCATGTACAAACGGGCCCGGCATACCATCGTGCTGTGCGAAGCCGCGAAGAAACTCGTCTGCGAGAATTACGATATCGATCCGGAGCGTGTTCACATCATTCACAATTGGGCCGATCCGGAGGAACTGGTACCGAAACCGAAAGCGGAGAGCGAGTTTGCTCAGCAATACGAGTTGGTCGAACCCTTCACGGTCCTCTATTCGGGCAACTTGGGGCTTTACTACGAATTCGAGACGATTCTCAATGCGGCAGAGCGACTGAAAGACGAAAATTTTCGACTCGTCTTTGTCGGGGCAGGCGGCAAAAGGGATTGGATCGAAGCCCAGATTCGAGATCGAAAGCTGAGCAATACATTGCTCCTTCCATACCAGCCATTCGAGAAACTTCCGGATTCTCTCACCGCCAGCGATGCGTCACTCGTGACGATCGACAAGGGAGTTGAAGGGATAAGTTATCCATCCAAGCTTTATGCGTCATTGGCCATCGGGCGCCCCATTCTCGCCTTGTCGGAAGGCTGGTCGGAGTTGAGGAACGTGGTGGAGAAGGAGGATGTGGGCTTCTGGTTCGAGCTTGGAGACGATGAACGACTCGCCGAGTGCATTCGAGGCATGATGAATAATCCCGCCCGGGGCGCAGCCCAGGGGCATCGCGCCCGTGAATTGTTCCTCAGGGAATTTACGATGGAAGTATCCGCCGACAAGTACAAAGATGTGCTGAAGATGGCGCATCCGACGACGGCGGTATCCTGATGAATGATGTTCTCGCCCAGGCAAATGTGACGACGCAGACGCCGCTTCGACTGGTATTCATCACCGAAGATGATCCGCTGTACGTCATTCGATTTTTCGATGTCTTCTTCGATGAATATCCGCGCGACGAATTCGAAGTCGTGGCCATCACGGTGGCGGAAGCGTTTCACGAACCACTTTGGAAGACCGCCTGGCGTATGCTTCGTTTCTACGGTCCTTTGGACTTCGTGAGGCTCGCCTGGCGGTTTGTCGGCGTCAAACTTTCAAGGCGATCGATCGCCAAACTCGCAACTATGGCTCAAGTGCCCGTCATCCGGGCCACATCCATTAACGATCCGGCATACGTTGAGCGGATTCGCGATCTTGATCCTGACGTCATCGTGTCCGTCGCGGCTCCCGAGATCTTCAAGAAAGAGATTCTGGCCTCGGCCAGGAATCGATGCATCAACATCCATTCAGGGCGATTGCCAAAGTATCGGGGCATGATGCCCAACTTCTGGCAACTGCTACATGGCGAATCCCATGCGACGGTCACGGTGCACGAAATGGCAGCCAAGCTTGATGCGGGGGATGTCCTGGGCACCCAAGAATTCCCGTTGAAGGACCGAGACGTCCTGGATCGGGTGATCGTGGGCACGAAGCAGGAAGGCGCTCGATTGATGATCAAGGTCCTTCGTCAACTCGCGGCAGGCACCGATCAACCGAAGCCTCTCAACATGGACGAGGCTGAGTATTACTCCTTCCCGACCCCCGATGATGTACGCAAGCTTCGAAAACGTGGGCATCGTATGCTGTAGTTTGACCAATCCTCGTGCGATTCCACTCGATGCCTTGGTGAAGAGAGAAAACACGCACCGTCATGACCAACGCTTCTTCCAACCCGTTCGCCGTCATGTCCATCGATGTCGAGGACTGGTTTCAGGTCGAAAACCTCAAGTCAGTCATCGCCCGGGATGCATGGAATGAGTGCGAGTTGCGCGTCGAACGCAACACCGATCGCATGCTCGAACTCATGGCCGATCGAAACGTGCGTTGTACATGCTTCATTCTGGGGTGGGTCGCGGATCGCTGCCCAGGGTTGATTCAGCGTATCGCTGAGGCGGGTCACGAAATTGCTTGTCATGGGTATGGGCACGAGTTGATTTACGATCTCACCCCTGAACAATTTCGCGCCGATCTGGATCGAGCCCGGAAACTGTTGCAAGATCAGACGGGCGCTGACGTGGTCGGGTACCGCGCGCCGAGTTTTTCGATCACCGACTGGGCGATTCCGATCCTGCAGGATGCGGGATTCACGTACGACTCATCATCGTTCCCCACCATCGCTCACGATCGTTACGGGTCGTTGACCGGCATCGAAGCGGGGCAACCCATCGTCGAGTTGCGCCCCGGATTCACGGAAGTCTGCGTGTCATGCCTCACGCTGGCCGGGCGTGGATTGCCCTGGGGCGGGGGCGGGTATTTTCGCCTGTTTCCCTATGGAGTCTTCCGGCGTGGGGTGAATCGGATTCTCAACGAGGGTCAGCCTTATGTCTTTTACATTCATCCCTGGGAGATCGACCCGGGTCAGCCTCGACAGAAGGGGCTGAAACGATCCCACGCGTTTCGGCATTACGTCAACCTGGGCCGTTGCGAGAAACGCTGGTCTCGACTGCTCGACGATTTCACCTGGACGACGATGGCTGATCTGCTTGAACAATGCAGCCCGGTTACAAATCAAGCTCAGTCTTCCGAGTCGAATGAAACGACGTCCGCCGGGGGTTGATGCCATTGGGCCGATTCGTTCATGCCCTTCTCCAGATACCATTGAACCATGCGATTGATCCCCTCTCGAAGTGGTACGAGAGGCGTATATCCGGCTTCGAGTAATTTATCAGCCTCGAATTTGGTCTGCGTGGAATAGAGCTTCTTGACCCTTGCCCCGGAAATGGGAAGGTTTTTTCCCGTCACCGCGATCACTGCATCAAAGGGCGACACGAGCAACCGAGCCAACCACATCGGAATTCCGAAACCAGGGGGATTCTTCCCCAGCGACTCGTACACCTGTTGCACGATCTCCCAACTCGTCAAATCCGGTTTGTCGATGTAATTGAATACGTCGAATGCCTGGCGATTATCCAGGTCCCAGAGGTACATCGTCGCATCGATGATGTTTTCGATGTACGACAGGCTCTTGACATTCGAACCGGGCCCGACGCGAAGAAACCTGCCTGACTTGATCTGCCTGATCAGTGAATACATGTTCGCGAAATTATGCTGCCCGAAGGTCACGGTGGGACGTATGACAAGGCATTGACGATCGTCTCCTTGCTCCGTCCATCGCTTGAAGACGGCTTCACCCTTGAGTTTGGACTTGCCATAGGGTGTCTCGGGGGACGGGATTGTGCTTTCGGTATGAGGCAGAGCGGCATCGCCGTACACGGCTACTGTTGAAAAGAAACACGCTCGGCGGATATCCAACTCATCCATGATTTCGCAGAGCACTTCAGATCCGCCCTGGTTGACGGCGAAATACGTGTCGTTGTCGATGCCGAAATCGTGGTGAGCGGCCGCGAGATTCAACATCGCGTCGCACCCTTGGAGGGCCTTGCGAACTGCTTTGGGTTCACGAACGTCGCCCTGGACGAATCGAGAGTGCTGGAGTTCACTGGCCGGCTCGATCAGATCGAGAATCACCACATCGTCGCCTCGCTTCTGGAACAGGAGACAGAAGTAGGAACCGATGAAGCCAGAGCCTCCAGTAATGCAGATTTTCACCTCAGCCGATCTCCCAACGTTGAATCATGCTGTTTGATGCATGCCAGTCTGCCGCCACCAGTCGATGGTGCGGCGAAGACCTTCCTCGAAACCCACCGTTGCCCGCCAGCCGAACAGCGAATCAGCGCGATCTGTATCCAGACATCGGCGAGGTTGGCCATCCGGTTTGCTCGCATCCCAAAGGATTTCGCCGGTAAATCCGGTCAATTTCGCGATCAATTCCACCAGATCCTTTATGGTGATTTCATACCCCGTGCCCAGATTGACGGGAATGGGCTCTTGCATCACTTCCGTCGCACGCAGGATGCCTTCGGCGGCATCGTCCACGTAGAGAAATTCACGGCTGACTTGCCCTGTGCCCCAGCACGTCATGGAATCGTCGCCGGCATTGATGGCAGTCTCGCATTTCCGGATAAGTGCGGGAATGACATGTGAGTTGTGCAGGTCGAAATTGTCATGTGGACCGTACAGGTTCACGGGTAGGAGATAGACGCCGTTCATCCCGTATTGGCGGTGATAGGCATCGAGCATGACCAAGGCGGCTTTTTTCGCAATGCCATATGGTGCGTTCGTTTCTTCCGGGTAGCCATTCCAGAGTTCGTCTTCCTGAAACGGTACCGGGCAGAATTTAGGATATGCGCAGATCGTCCCGACCTGGACGAATTTCTTGAGCCCGACTTTGCGAGACTGCTCGATGAGGTGAAGCGCCATGGCCATGTTGGCGAAGAAAAATCGCCCCGGGTTGTCCATGTTTGCCCCGATTCCACCCACTTCCGCGGCGAGATGAATGACCACATCCGGACGCATGTCTTCATACAGACGTTCGACGGCGACTGCATCTGTCAGGTCATAATCGACTCGACGCGGAACCAGAATGTCGTCGCAGCCCCGAGCCCTGAGCTTCTCGCAGATCACTCTTCCAAGAAAGCCGGCACCACCCGTGACGACGATGCGATGTTGACTCAATTCCATTTCAAGGCTCTCTCAAGAATCGACACGATTTAGCTTTGACACAATTTCGTCTTCCTCCGCTCATTGTCGGTGTTCATTCCGCCGATTGGGTCGGATGCCGATTCACATCGCCCGAGTGGCTCAGTGATGCTAACGTACCTCCTAATAGGAGTCGAATCATGAACACGGATGGCCGCAAGGCATTGATTACCGGCATCACCGGACAGGACGGGAGCTATCTCGCCGAACTTCTGTTGAGCAAAGGCTATGTCGTGCATGGCATCGTTCGTCGATCATCAAGCTTCAACACCGCCAGGATAGATCACATCTATCAGGATCCGCACGATGCCGGGGCGAGGCTGTTTCTGCATTACGGAGATCTCACCGATGCCATGTCCCTGGCGTCGGTCCTCAACAAGGTCCAGCCTGATGAGATCTACAACCTTGGCGCTCAGAGTCATGTGAGAGTGAGTTTCGACAATCCCATCTACACGGCCAACGCCGATGCAATGGGCACCATCAATCTTCTCGAAACCATACGTGATTACCAGCAGACTTCCGGTAACAAGGTGCGATTCTACCAGGCGAGTAGCTCCGAGATGTTTGGCAAGGTCCAGGAAGTCCCTCAGAACGAAAAAACCTCCTTCTATCCGCGATCTCCCTATGGCTGCACCAAAGTCTTCTCCCATTGGGTGACGATCAACTATCGCGAGGCATACGACATCTTCGGTTGTTGCGGCATTCTGTTCAACCATGAATCACCCCGACGGGGGGAGACATTCGTCACCCGAAAAATCACCAGGGCGGCCGGACGAATCAAGCTGGGGCTCCAGAAAAAGCTGTACCTGGGCAATCTCGATGCCCAGCGTGACTGGGGATACGCCGGGGATTACGTCGAGGCGATGTGGCTGATGCTCCAACAGGACGAACCGGAGGAATTCGTCATTGCGACGGGGAAGATGATTTCCGTGAAGGAATTTTGCCGACTGGCCTTTGCCGCGCTGGATCTGGAACTGGAAGAATATGTCGAGATCGACTCGAAGTATTACCGCCCGACGGAAGTCGATCAGTTGCTGGGCGATGCGAGCAAGGCGAAGGACAAGTTGGGCTGGGTGCCGACCACCTCGGTGGAAGATCTTGCCCGGATGATGGTCGAGCATGATCTCGAACTCGCGGCCCGCGAGAAGACGCTCATTGACGCTGGACATGTCATGCCATCGAGCATGGGACGTGATCAATAGACCGATGTCCCGGCGTTCTCAATGAATTGATTTCAGTTGTGGTCTGTTCGCTGGCCTTTCAGCCTTCCACGCTGATGGATCCGCCTACGAGCGCATGCGTTGCACCGTTGTTTGCTTGCTCTGGCGTGCCAGGTGTCGAGGAAGGGTCGAAGGCGATCTGGGCGGCGTTGGAGTTCTCCGTCGCCAATTTGTCCATGAGCATCTGCCAGGTCTCACGTTCGAAACGCAACAGCTTGATGACTTCATCCATGATCGACGCGTCCTTTTCGGTGCTCGCATCGATGAGCCGGGTATACATAAACGTGTAAAGCCCCGAAAGGCGTGTGCAGAGTTCGGGATCGGCCTCGGCGTTCAGGTTGTTCACCATCTCCAGGATGATTTTCTGGCAACGGGTGATTCCGTTGTAGACGGCCTCAAAATTCTTCTCAACCAGGCCTTTTTGGCCCTGTTGAGCGAATTTGATCGCCCCGTCGAGCAGCATGAGACGCAAATCGGCCGGGGAAGCCGTCATCACCTTGGTCTTCAGATACGCATTGGGTTCGCTGAGTGTCATGGTGCAACATTTATCGGTCCGCGAGCCATGCGACTGTGGAGACAAGGTTCAATTTTTCAGATGCATGATTATCAGCCATTGGGGTCAAGAGTTGGATCACGTGATTGGGACGAGCAGTGACAGCGAAGACAAGGCACCGTTCTGCCCCTGGAGCCGGGCCAGCGAGATCTCCATGGCGAGAAATTGCCGTTGAAGTTGAGCACGGCTGGCGAGCAGCCGCTCGTCGAGACGCTCGATTCGATCCTCGAATTGCTCGATTCTCGTCTTGAAGCTATCGTCGGCCCGGGTAAAGATGCCATCGATGGGATCAAGCATCCGGTCAATCAGGTCGCTGAAAATCGCCACCATGCCTCGGGCGGTCGTGGTGGTTTCATTCTTGGTGATGGTGACTCCCGGGGCAATCTCCTCGGTGGTCGCCGTATCGGCCTTCAGGGCAAGGAAGAGATTCTCGACCGCGATCCGGTCGTTTTCATAGGCATCGCGAAACTTCTGGTCGTCGAACTCGAGTTGGCTGTCCTTGCCGATGCGAATGCCCACCTGGGACAATCGCTGGTATTGCGTGTCAACGCCTTCGGCGGCTTTGATGACGTTGCTGAGCAAGAGTTGCCTGATCTGGGAGGTAGTCGGGTCGCCCAGCAGGACGCCCCGCTCCTCGGTTTCAATGTCGAAGTAATCCAGGGCGTCGATACGCTGGATCGCGTCATTGAACGTGACGGTGAATTGGCTGGCCGCTTCGACGATGGCCTCGATGTCACGCTTGACTTCGACTTTGATCACTTCACTGCTCGCCTTGACGAGATTCAGCGTCAATCCGGGGATGATGTCTTCGACTTTGTTGCTGTTGGCGGTGACGAGGAATCCCGTTTCAGGTGTGTCTCCCCCGAAGAACAGCTTGGCATCGACGCCGGTGCTCAACGTGGTGAAACCGAGATCGACGCCTCCCGTGTCGATGAACATCTCGCCCGCCGCGCCGGCGATGTCCGAGGTGAGGTTGAGCCGGAATGGCGAGGCCGGTGACCCCGTGTTGATAATGGTGGCGTTGATGGGAACCTTTGCATCGATGATCTTTTGCAACACGTCTTCCAACGTGTCGGAGACGAGGAAGTCGATCACCTGTTCGTACGTGCCGTTGATGGAGGCATTGTCGATCGTCTCCGATTCGCCAATGAGGTTCAGGTCCGCCGCGGCGGTGCCGCCTGACGCTTCGATCTTGATGGGGACAAACGGGACATCCGCAGGATCGTAATTCGATTCGATGATGATGCCGTCGCCGTTGTCGTTGATCCGCGCGACAACCTTGACGTCTTTGGCCGAAGTCAGGGCGTTGATCTCGGCGATGACTTCGTAAATGGTTTCCTCGGTCTTGCCGATGGAGATCGTAACGCTGTTGCCTAGCCCGTCAGTGATCTTGATGCCCCCGGTCCCGACGCCCCGGCCATAATTCAGATCGGCGAGCTTGGTCGCTTCCGAAACGTATTGCAATTGAAGACTTGAGCCCAGGACTTCATTGGACCCGACTCCCGTCGCGGTCGTATCCACCCCCAACGCCGTGGCGGCGGTGCCCGTGACGATGAGGTTGCCTGAGCCGCCCGACGTGTCGGTGAACTTCAACCCGTTGCCGTTGGCGTTGAGGCTCATGACGATGTCGACGAAGGCCGAGGCGGCCTGCGTGTTGACCGCGTCGATGATCTCGCTCAGCGAGACGTAGGAGTCGAGGGATCCGATGACGACGGAATTGCCGTTGCGGTCCGTCAGCGTGAAGCTGTCGCCAACGACGGGGCCCTGTGGTTGCGTGTCCACGCCATCGATGATGTCGCCGCCGGGATTGTCCAGGTCACCCACGATGCCCAATTCCGTGGCCACGGCAGCACCGTTGAGATCTGTGATCTGGAAATTGCTGGCCCCGTTCGAGAAGTTTTCCGCTCGGAGTGACTGGCCATTGATGGAAAGAGTGACTACCCCCCCCGTTGCGGTATTGAAGGCGTCAATGAGATCCTGCACTGTCGTCAGGCCATCGACCTCGACGTTGTAGGTCAGTCCATCTCGATCCTGGATAAAAATGTCGGGCGACGAAGCGTTGCCGTCCGTGGTGATTCCCGCCCCTTGGAGAAGGTCGCTGAGGTTGGTGGTGCCGGCAAGCGTGACGGTGCCCGTGGTGTTCAGTCCATCCCCCCCATTGAGGTGCTCGACCATCACGGAATTCATGGAGGCGATGACCCGGGAACCATCGAAGAATGGTTGTCCGAAGATGGAAGGTGCGTAGATCCCCAGATCATGCACCGCGTGGGCGTTCGTGAAGCCTTCCAGGATCTTCATGTTGGAGCCGCCCCCGGTGTGGTCGGTCAGCAGCAGGCTCACGCCATCCGTGGCGATGCTCGCGGTGACTTTTCGTCCTTCGGGAAGACCCGTATCGATGTTGTCCTCGTCGTTGTTGATCCGGTCGATGATGTCGCCCAGCGTCTGGGCCTGTTCTGAGAGGGCATTGCTGAGGATGAGATCACCGGTGATGACAGTGGAAGCGACACCTGTTTCATTTAAAATTCCCAGATCTTCAGCGGTCTTGGTGTCATTTGTTCCGGCCCCCAACACTTTAAAGTTACCGCCACCACCGCCACTAATGTAATTTAGATCAAAGTGATCACCATCTTCGATGGTCAAAGTGATGCCGGTGGTTTCCGTCGCGATGCGGTTTCGTAACTGGCCTACCGTGGTCACACCGGTGAGATCGACTTCGTACTCGGTTCCGTCACGCCCAACAATAAGAAGATCCGCTTCATCCTCATCGCTATTGATGGTGATGCCCGCCCCATCGTTGAGATCGGCCAACAATGTCTCGTCGGTGATCGGTTCATTGAGGCGCCCGAAATCGACGCCAAACGCTTCGCCTGCCCCGGTCTTGGGTTGGATCCGGATGTCATCGACGTTGTCAATGATGAGCACGCCATTGCCATCATTCAGCGAGCTGAGTGGCGTGTTGAGCCCGATGAAATTGATGTTGCGACCCTGGATGATGCCATTGACTGTCGCATCATCGTCCCCCGTTCCTCCATCCATGGCGGCGATTCCGAGATCCGTCGCGGTCGTATACCCCGTGGCGTCCTGAACCTGCAGCACCGAGGCTCCACCCGTATTGTCGGTGATGATCAGGTGATCGCCTTGCGCCGCCGCGGTGACGTTGATGCTCGTTTCTGAGTTGATCCGTTCGATGATCTCGTTGAGGGTGGTGACGTCAGTGAGATCGATGGTGGCGGAATTGGCATTGCCATCACTGATGATGATCTTGCCCCGGGTGATGCCTGATCCGCCATTGAGCACTTCGAGATTGAGATCTCGAGCGAGATTGCCTTGGCCGAACTCGAAGCCCATCGAGGTCAGGCCCAGGGGAGATGCGTCCTTGGTGGCATATCCCTGGGAGAGCTTCTGGCTCGTCGAGACGAGATTCTGGACGATGAACTTGTAGGTACCTGGGCTGGCCCCGAGACCGGCGTTGGCAGTGAGTATGTCCTCATTGGATGATGATGCAAGAGCCTTGCGGAAGACCGAACTGTTCCGGAATACATCGACGGCACTGCGAAAATTCGCGAGACGTGAATTGATATCCAACAGCGCCGTCTGTTGAGCGCGAAGGTTGACCACGCGCTGTTCGATGAGGAGCTTGCCGCGTGATTCGAGTTCGATGAGTGAATCGATCAGACCGGCGGTGTCGATGCCGCTGATCAATCCAATTCCAGTCGTAATCGTTCCCATGCGTGGGAGACTCCGCGTCGTGAACGGTTCGGAGGTGAACCGAAAAGGATATTGATGGCTACCGCCATCCAGAGCGGCGCATTCATGGCCGCATGATTCGTAAAGAACTCAGCAAATCATGCGCCGGACTTCGGTAAATCCCCGAGGTGCTTTCACCACGTCAGGGAAGGGTCTAACGTCAATTCTCAGTGATAAAC
>JAPULD010000419.1 GCA_027295365.1 Planctomycetota bacterium | reverse complement strand
ACTATTGAACGCGAGTTGCGAACCTCCGACGCAGTTGTCGTTGTGAAGCGGCTCCCACTCATGCCATTGAGCCTGAGGGTATTCCTCAAGCAGACGCTGCTTCATCACGGCTACGCTGGGCGAATCGCTGGCCTCAGTGAGGATTCGCAGGCCTTGGCCCCCACTGCTGCGCAGTCCAGAGAAATGCTCCTTCGCCCACACACTGAACGCATCCCATTCGGATCGTTCATTGTTGAAATAAGGCGTACGACTGCGATCCGGGTCATACAGATCCAACACACTCGCCTGGGCGAAAACGTCGGACTTACCCCGGCTCACCGGATGGTCGGGATTACCTTCGATCTTGGTAGGCCGACCGTCGTAGCTGGTGGCGAGTAGTCCATAAGCGACGCCCCCCAACTCCATCGACGTCGCGAAAAACCTGGGCAACCCGGGAACGCGGTCGATCGGACGACTCGCAAAGGGGGCGATGTCTTCCGCTGGCCAGCGACGGCAACCCGTCAAACCCATACCCGCGAGAGCCATCGATGCGCCCATGATCTTCAGAAAGTGGCGGCGATCATCGCCATCCAGCAATTCCGAAGCCCCGGCCGGAAATTCACGATGCATGAACTGCCGGAACTCGGGCGTATCCGCCACTTCATCCAGGCTGCGCCAGTACTTTTTTCCGGGCGGTTGGGGCTTGCCTACCGATGACATGTGGAGCAGTCCTGTGATGGGTTGAGATCGTTCGTTTCACGCCAGATCGTGCCTTGAGCAAGCTTATCCTCGTCGCTCATATCGTTGCCCCAGCCTAACTTGGTCACCAGTCTTGGGTCACGCAAGTGAATGTCGGGAGCCCGATGACATTCCAGGCACCAGCCCATGCTCAACCTCTTGACCTGGGTCACGATCTCCATCCGATCGATGCGACCATGACACTCGACGCAACTCACACCTCTGATGACGTGGGCACGGTGGCTGAAGTAAACGAAATCAGGCAGATCGTGGACTCGCCTCCAAGTGACGGGCGTGCCTTCGAGATAACTCTCCAGCAGAGGCCTGATCTTGATGCTGTCCTTGTGGATCTGGGTATGACAATTCATGCACGTCTGGGTCGGAGGGATCGCTGCGTGATTGGCTCGTTCCACGGTGTTGTGGCAGTACCGGCAATCCATACCCAACTCACCAGCATGGAGTTTGTGACTGAAAGGTACCGGCTGATGGGGCTGATAACCCACATCCGTGGTCTCAGGGCTGAACCCGTAGGCAACTACAAGCACGACGTATAAAGGCACAATGGCCCCCCCCGCCAAAGCTGCGGGAAGCAGCATATTGCTCCATTTAGGAAAGACGTAATGGTAGCGACCCATGGACTTTGTGCCTTTTTTCACAATCTCGGCCATGCTAGGGATCGCCGAGAGTAGTGTCAATCTTTTGGAATCATCCCAATAAGAATAAGGATGAGCCAGACCTTGGGATTCAGACTCAAGACCATTGACCTCGCACCCACGGGCCGTGTTTATACGGTTGGAGTGCAGAAATCATCTCAAATCAGGCGAAACAGGACGAAGCTCCGCCACGAAAATTTCTGTGCACACAGCTTCCGGGCCGGGCCGATGGCAGGCGGAAATCATACTGCCGTCAGCCACGCCTGCAACCCATCAGGATCGCCCTGACGGATCTTTCTGGAAGTCTCTTTTCTTGGAGCAAATTTCCGTAAGAGAACAGAATTGACATGAGCATGCACTATGCTTCAGACAAGCTATATGAGAGGTATAAAAGTGTGAAACGAGGTCACTCGCCCAGATCCAATGACCCGAATCGCTCATAGAGTTGGCGTATGCCCTTTGGATCACCAATGATCGTAAGTCGATCACCAACAACGAGTTCCGTATCACCCTTGGGCACGACGGTACGTTGATGGCGACGGATCAGCGCCACCAACAGATCCTCCGGGAAGTCGATGTCGCGAAGCTTTTTTCCGATCCAGGCTTCGGAACTCTTCCCCGACTCCAGCGTGATGGAGAAGTAGCGATCGTTACGGAGCAGGATCTCCTTGAGCTGCTGCTCATCCTTCGCGGCCAGCCATTCGGCCATATACCCCTCTTGTTCGATCTGCCCCGCGAGTTGAGCCAGGATTCGCAGGTGCTGGCCCGGGTCATCTTCGGGACTCATCAGGAAGAACATCGCGTGGATCGGTTCGGTGATCTGTGCTTCGCCGATCGAAATGGTCACGCCTTCCCGGGATCGCACGATCGCAAGTTGCGGCTCATGGACATCACGCATTCGCAGATGAGGCAAGGCCACCCCCTTCGAAACAGGGGTCGCGCCGATTCGTGTTCCCTCCAGAAATTTCGCCGCCAACTCACTGGCGGTATGCGTCGTCCGTTCGGCCAATCTTGTCGAGGCGACCTCGACGATTTCCTCGAAGCTCATTGAGGGTTCCGCGTCCACCACATGAGATCGTGCGACGACGACATCGAATGGATCATCATCCCGGAGCCCCTTTTCCTTGAGGATGCCCCTGAGTTCGGAATCGAGTTCGTCATAACGCAATCGTCCCAGACGCTCGAAGACATGATATATCGCCCCATGCCGCTTCACTCTGGGCCTGGCATAGTAGTAATACCAGAGCGCGCCCACCGACACGAGTCCGAACGTGAAGGCGATCTCCAACCATCCCATCGCCGCGATCACCGCCAGCGGACCGATGATCCCGATGATCTGCAGCCAGGGATAGAAAGGACTCCTGTAGCCTGGATCGTACGAATCGATGCGGCTCTCCCGCATGACGATCACCGCCCCGCATAGCACCGCAAACATGAGCAATTGAGACGCACTGGCCAGTTCCGCGATCGTGTGAAGATCGAACAACCAGATATACGCAATCACCGCCCCGACGGTCACGATGATCGAGCGCACCGGCACGCCATGCTTATTGATTCGTCGGAAGAAACCGGGCAGCAGATGATCCCGTCCCATGGCCAGGGGATATCGCGATGAACTGAGAATCGCGCCGTTCACCACCGAGGAAAAAGCAAGAATCGCCGCGATCGAAACAACGATAACGCCGGGGCGTCCCGCAAAATGATTGACCGCCGTCGCGACCGGGGTGTTGATGTTCTCGGCGCTCTGCCATTCGGATCCGGGAACGAACCCCACCATGAGGCCTACGCCCAGCACATAGATGATGATGGCCGTCGTCAGGGCGGCAAAAACGCCCAAGGGAATGTTTCGCTCCGGGTCTTTCACCTCTTCGGAAACACTCGCCATGTTAGTGACACCCACATAGCTGATGAAGACAAGTCCGGCGGTGGCGAAAATCGTGCCGCTCTTTTCCTTTTCCTTGGCGAAGAACCCCTCGAAGTTATCGAAGTTTTCGAGGCTCATTCCTCCCAATCCGATGAACCAGGTCAGGATCGCGAGCAGAAAGAAAACGAGGACGATCTGAAATACCCCGGTCTTGCTCGAGCCCATGAAGTTCACGAACCCGAAGAGAAGAGCAAAGCCGGTCGCGATGATCGTCATGGGGGCATCAGGGAAAAATATCCCCAGGTAATACCCCATCCCCACCAGGGCGAATGCGGTTTTCAACGTCAGTGCGATCCAGGTGCCCAATCCCCCGATCGTCCCGGCCAGGGGCCCGAGACTGCGATCAAGAAAGTAATACGCACCCCCCGCCCGAGGCATCGCGGTGGACAACTCCACGATGCAAAGCATGGCCGGCACCATCAGCAGACCCGCGATCAAGTAACACAAGACGACTGCGGGCCCCGCATCTCGATAGGCGTACCCGGGCAACAGAAAGAACCCCGCGCTGAGCGTCGTACCGGTGGCAATGGCATAGACGCTGAGTAGCGACAGTTCCTTCTTCAGACGCTGCGTCGTATTCGCTTCGCTCATCAGACGATCTTCAGCCTCTCGACATACAACGATCGTTGTGATCCGAGGGATACCCTAACACGCAAGGACGCGGTGTCATAGACGTCAGCCGATGGTTTTTCACTCCCCGGGCGGTGTGATGCCCAGAAGATCCATGAATTCATCGGCGTTGCTCGCGGCCAAGACTTTCTCTCGAATGTGTGGGTTGATCATCAGCCGCGCGATCTCACCCAGCGTGGCGAGGTGGCCCTCCGGATCTCCTGGAGGGCTCAACAGGAGAAAGACGAGTCGAACGGGTTCGCCATCGCGAGCGCCGTAGTCGAGTCCCTTGGGAATCCGGGCGATGGCACAGAGCCTTACGTCGAGTTTGCGGCCATAGGCGTGGGGTGTGGCGACGCCATGCCCCAGCGCCGTGGGAAAGGCCAGTTCGCGATCGACGAGTTGCTGGATCGTCTCCTCCCGAGGCAATTGTGGATTGAGCTTCACGAGCGGCTCCATCATTTCCTCGAACAGCTCCTGCAGCGTGGTGGCCTTGGAGGTGATGAACAACTCCCGTCTCAGGCTGCGTTGCAGATAGTCCGCTTCTCGACGCAGGAACAGACCCTTCGCGCCTTCCTGTTTGAGCAACTCCACCGCTTTTTCACCCGGGTCAAGCACAAGCTCATCACCCGCAAACACCACCAATGGCGTCGCGGGCGAAACCTGGCCTGCACTAGCTTGATCGACATCGATCAGCTTCGCCTCGGCGCGACTCAATTCTCCCGAGAGCAGGTTGGGCCGGGCCAGCCTCGCCCAGACGATTCGACCCATGGTGTGTTCGTCGGCCTGAAAATCCTTTTCCATCACCGGAGCCGACGGGTCGTATCGGAACACATGCTGAGCCCCGAAGACCTCCGCCCAATTGCGGCAGATACGCAGGTTCAAGTCCTCGTTGTCCGTCAAGGCGAGCACGTTGCCGATTCCCTGGAGGATCGGCAACTCCGTGAGCTTGATGTCCCGGGCGTCACGAGCCAACGCGATGAGGCCATCCTTCTTCGCCTGATCAATGCGGCGTGGATTCGTATCCACCATCACCACCTTGAGCTTGGCGTGTTGATTCATGAACTTCGCCACGCCCCGCGCGAAGGTGTGCGCGCCGACGATCATCCACCCCGTCGGTTCAAGACGTTTCAGCCTCAATAAGCGAGCCAGCAACCCGGCTGTCGATCCCTGCAATACGATCGTCGCGATGATGACGGAATAGGCAAAAGTCTCAACAAACCGCGGATGCTCGATGGTGCCCAGTTCCGTGAGGCGAATCGCCACCAATGACGCGAGCGACGCGGCCACGATGCCCCGCGGCGCAACCCAACTCAGGAACAGCTTCTCTCGGGTCTTCAAGTCGCCCCCCCAGGCGCAACAGAAAACGCTCAGGGGTCTGATGACGAGTATGACGATCGCCACCATGCCAACGCCCTTGAGCCCAAAATCTTCCATGAACTGCCCCGGTTCGAGACGCGCCGCCAGAAGAATGAACAAGGTGCCGATCAGCAGATCGGTGATCTCACCCTTGAACTGACGCACCTGCTTGAGTTGGGCGGTTCCTGAGAGCCCGAACACGAAGCCCGCCACGGTGACGGACAACAGTCCCGTCTCCGGAAGCACCGCTTCGGCCAGGCCAAAGATCAACACCGCCGACGCCAGCGAGAAGACATTGAGCATCTCCTCATCTATCCAGCGTCGCTTGACGATCTGGCTGAGGATCAATCCCCCGCCAATGCCCAGGGGCAATCCCACCAGGACACGAACGAGCAAGTTGATGAACGCTGCCTGCCCCCCATCCCCCGCAAACGCCTCGAAGCACAGGATCGCGAGGAACACGCCGATCGGATCGATGAGCACGCCCTCCCAATGCAGGATGCTGTTCAGTCGCTCTTCGATCTTGATGCGCTTGAGCAGCGGCGCGATGACGGTGGGCCCGGTGACGATGACCAGGCTGCCCGCCAGCACCGCCTGGGTGAAGGGCAGATCGAAGATCAGCCAGACGAAAAACGCGATCCCCATCCACGTGATCGCCACGCCCAGCGTAAGCAGTCGCTTGATCATGCTGGGAGCGGATCGGTAGCCGCTCAAGTCGAGTGTGAGCCCCCCTTCAAAGAGGATGAGACCGATCGCCAGCGAGACGATAACCCGCATTCCCTCGCCCAGGCTGTCGGGCTGTACGATGGCCGCATCGCCCCACAAGGCGGGTCCCAGCAGGAAGCCCCCTCCCAACAGCAACACGATCGCCGGCAGTTGCAATTTCCGGGCCAGCACAATCAGCAGCACCCCCCCCGCGATCGCCGCGACGATGGTCTGCAGCATCAGGTGGGCGGAATTTTCGGATGAGGCATCAGCGAAAAAGCACATCAATGTCGTCGTGTTCCTTTTCGAGAAAATGAGGCTGCCGAAAACCGCGTTGCGTGATTCGACTCAAGACGGGAGGTGGACATTGTACGGCCAATTACGACCACTGAATCTGGTCCATAAGCCGATCACAAAGAATCGAGGCAAGAAATCAGGTACGTTTACGAATCATCTCGATCATGCGTAGGTCGGGTCAGCAGACCCGACACAGCGTCGATCATCGCCCCAGATGCGGCCAGTGAGACGCTCGCAGAACAGGCTCCCCGATATCATGTCGGGTCTTGAGCCCTAACCTACTCACTTAGCTCGGCCCCGGCGCGAAGCGATCAACGCTTCGCTTCACGCCTTATTCGTTGTATTTCCCTTTGAGACCTTTCATGCAATGCACGAGCCTGCTGTTACCGCTGAGTAACTCATTCAAGATACTGGACAACATCGATTCCCTAGATTCGAAGGGCTCCTCATCCTCATCGAGGATTTTGCATCTACACTCAAGAATTGGCGTCACGTAACAAAGACAAGACACAATCAAGATTTCTTCGGTGTCATGCAAGTACGCATTTTCCATTTCAGGTAATCTTCTTGACATGAAATAGTGAAGGATTTCCTGGAGTGTCTCAAGATCGTCAATTCGAGTCACATACTTCATGAACGTCTTCACGATCCCGTCATCGTAATCCGCCCACATTTCAACAACTCTGCCGTATTCGAACAGTACCAGAGCCGACATTATCCCGCAGATATCTGCACTGACGTTCCCAGCAATCTGCCCAAGACAACTCATTCTCTCAAGCGCACAAATTTGCTCTTCGCTGTAGTTTGCCGCCACTTCGCTCTTGGCAATGACATCACCCAATATCGCCAAGACGACGTTCGCTTCACCTTCGTACCAAGAAGGATGGGTCATCAGCTTTT
>JAPULD010000418.1 GCA_027295365.1 Planctomycetota bacterium | reverse complement strand
CGGTGTCCACCACGGTGTTGCCGTCAATGTCCCCGAGACGCGCCATTTCAAATGTCAGTGTGGCCGTGAGGAAATCGTCACCCCCGCATCGATTGCCATTGACCGCCGCTGAGGGAATCAGAATGACCTCCAGCGATGTGTCTTCAAGCAGGGCATTGAATTCCGCCGCGGTCAGGATAAGTTCGGCGTTGTTGGGCGAAGCCGCACAATCCACCCCGCCGACGGCGTAGAGATCCGCCTGGTGATTCTTGTTCAACTGAAGATCCAGATACTCGGTGTTCAGTCCCAGATCGGCGTACCCGGTGAACGAGAAACGAACGTCGGACGTCGATTTTCGTGGCACCTCGAAAAACACTCTCGTGATCAAGCCAGTCGCCACGCTGTGGTCGGGTTCGATCGCCTCGATGAAGACGGTATTCCGATGATTCGAAACGCCATCCCCATCATCGTCGGGACAGCGGAGGATCATGAAGTCGTCCAGGTACCATCCCTTGACGCCGGTACAGCCGTCCTTGCCGAAGTCGAATCGAAGGGCGATGGTGTCGCCTCCTGTCGCAACCCCGCTGAGGTTGATGACGCTCGTGCCCCATCCACCCGCGGCCCCCGTCCAGGCGGTTTCGCCGGCCAGCGGATTGGTATTCCCGCCCGCGACACTGCGCAACTTGCCGTTGTAGGGATTTCGCTCAAAAGCGTTCCGGGGAAAGGATACGAATCCGGATCCGTTCACACTGATTTTGACATTGCCCCCGTCCCACGCGCCTTCGGATGACATGTAATGGGAAAAAGCGAACAGGTAGACGTCATCCGAGATGGGCAACAGGTAATCGGTGGTGGTCAGGGAATGCGATCCGGACTCGTCCTGTCCGCCACAGTCGCCGATACTCGGGCCGGCCCCGAACCAGACGGTTCCCGCTCGATCAAAGGGGATGTCCGTATTGATGAGTTCCCAGTCGATCGGGGTGAGGGGAGCTGAATTTGAAACCGTCCAGCCATTGGCGCCGTTCTCGAATCCTTCGCTAAAGACGACCTCGATGGCGTCACAAAACTCGGGTGCTCCGGAGGCGAGTACGTCATCGGATTTGCCACAGGCCCCGTCGGTGTCCATCTCCACGGCCAGCAACGCCTCGTTCACTTGAGTAGCGTCGAACGCCGAAAACATATCTGCGCTGAGCAAACCGGTGCGGGGGTCGGGCGGAAACGTCCCGATGAGATCCTGGGCCGCCTGATTGAACGCCCCGTAGGCGTCAATGAAATCCGAAGAGACGGACAGATAGACTGACAAGGCCCGGTACCAGACGGCGCCGGACTTGATGGGCCCGATCCCGATGACCGTATGACCGTTGAACGTCTTGCCATCGGTGAGCATCGCAAAGGCGTGATTGGGAATGCCGCTGCCTCGGTGCACCCCCCCGCTGTCAGTGCCTGGGCACGTCTGCAGAGGGCTGTTGGCTCGATCGGGATGGCTGCGGCACGTCGGATCCCACATGTCACGAATGGCTCCGCCGAACGCGGCCGCGTCCTCGCCCAACAGCCAACGCACGCCATTGACATTGTCAGGTGATGGACTGCACGTGCTGCGCAGATTGTTCGGTGTATCAGTCCCGGGGCCGGTCGGGTGCACCGGCCAGGGCGTTCCGCCCGGCGTGCCGGCAAATGCGGCGTCGCCATTGAAGAGGTCGATCATCTCACCCCAGATGTCGGAGAACGACTCGTTGAGCTGGCCCGACTGGTTCCGGTAGATCAAGTTGGCGGTGAATTGCGTCACGCCATGTGCGAGTTCGTGTCCGACGATGTCATCGGTGACGGTGCCCGTACAAAAGACCATCTGAGCGCCGTTCCAGAAAGCGTTGGGACAATTTGGCGCGGTGGAGTGCGCCGTGGCGATCATGGGCATCCCATTGCCATCAATGCTGTCTCGCCCGAATGCATTGAAGAAGTAATCGTACGTGTCGCCGTAATAGTCGTACGCGGCATCAAGATCAAAATCACCGGTGGCCGGATCACCCTCGCCCCGCGCCAACGGTCCGGGGATCGCCCCCAACCCGCCACCGTCATGGATTTGTCGATCCTTGATGGTGTGGATCATGCTCCATTGGTCGAGCACTTCACCCGTGGCGGCATCAACGAAAAACGCCTGGCGAATACCGTCCAGCGGGGCCGCCTGCACGATATGCCAAGCCAGATGCGCGCCCGCGACGGGATTGCCATACCAGCCCGGATCGACGATGACGAGTTCAGAGGATTCGACTTGAAGATTCGGATGCTCGACGATGGCTTGCGTCAATTGCAGAGCTGTCGCTTCGTCGATCTCGGGAGTGGTCGAAAGTTTTTCGGGAATGGGATAGAAGTCGCCATTTGCGGCATGGACGTCACCGGCAGGGTTCTGATGCACCCTGACAATGCCGGAGAATACCTTGATGCCACGATGCACCTGTTCATGGGTGGTGTGAATGTATCCCAATGAATCAATTTCGATTTTGGTCAAGGCCAACTGGGTCGCGGGATCGAATATGCCAAATCGATGGCCGTATTCATCAAGGAAGAGATCGACGTTTGTCTCTCCGACTCTCCTCGGGCGTTGCAATGAAATTGTTTGTCCCCGCGGTGCACTGATGAACGAGGTGAACCCGGTCGTCCGTGAAGTCTGGATGGCGAGCCCTTCCCCACGTGTTCCATTTCGCCCCTGCCCAACGACGGTACCCACATGAGAAAGAACAATGATCGAAAGACAGATGGAGAAACAACGATAGCGCATCTTTGACGCCCTCCTATGGATTCAGGATACCGATGAACACATTCATCGCAATGAGATTGCGTCAAATCCATGTTCTTCGAGTCATATCCGTCGCATCACCGATCCAGATGAAAAGATGCAGGGCAATAAAAAACCGACCTTGGCGGATCTCGATTCCGTGTCGCGATCTGCCAAAGCCAGCTTCTGGGTCTCGTCCACCCGTGGGCCCCGTGTGAAGCGCCCAACAGGAATCAATCTCCTAGACGGTAAGAACTACCGAATTTCCCCAACGCGTTTCGAGCAGCGTGGGGGGCGAGCAACCCAACTCTCGCTCCAAATTACCATGACACAGAATGCCCCATAAAATGAGCATTGTCAATAGTTTATGAAGTAAATCTATGAAATTTTACTTGGATCTGGTATGCCCAATTCCGAAAATCCAGCCGCCCTCAATTGGCATGAATCGCAATGCCAACAGGGCACTCCAGTCTTTGGATTGGGGTCGTAGCAACTTACGGTCAAGCCGTAATCGACCCCCAATCCGATACCCAAGTTGATGATCTGCGCTTTCGTGAGATCGATCAGTGGCGTATGAATTCGGATGTGTCGTCCTTCCACGCCGATCTTTGTCGCGAGATTGGCCATTGCTTCAAAACTCGCAATGTATTGGGGTCGACAATCCGGATACCCCGAATAGTCCAGGGCGTTGACGCCGATGTAGATGTCCGTGATGCCGCGCGCCTCGGCGAACCCCAAGGCGTAGGAAAGAAAGATGGTGTTCCGAGCGGGGACATAGGTGATCGGAATTGTCATATCCGAATCATGCAACTGTGGAATCGGGCGATCCTTGGGGACGTCGATGTCGTCGGTCAGGGCCGAGCCGCCAAAGGCTCGAAGATCGATGGAGACGATGACGTGATCGATCGCTCCCAATGCCCTGGCCACATGCTTCGCCGCATCAAGTTCGAGATGACACTTTTGCCCATACGCAAAGCTCATGGCGAAACATTCAAACCCCTGGTCCTGAGCGATTGCCAACGTGGTTGCGGAATCCAGTCCCCCCGACAGCAACACGACCGCTTGTTTCGATTCGCCTGGCATGGTGGATTCAGTTCGCGTTTGGATGCACGAAACCCTTGAAGATCGTCAACCAGAGAATGCGGAGATCAAACATGACCGACCAATTGCGGATGTAGAAGAGGTCGTATTGCAACCGCTTTCGGAGCGACGTGTTGCCACGGAGTCCGTTGATCTGGGCCCAGCCGGTCATGCCGGCCTTGACGTTCTGGCGAAGCATGTAGCCCCGCCAATCCTCACGAAACTTCTGGATCAATTCAGGACGCTCGGGGCGAGGCCCCACGAGCGACATCTCGCCAATGAGGACATTGAAGAGTTGAGGCAATTCGTCGAGGCTCGTACGTCTGAGCAGACGACCCAATCGAGTCACGCGAACATCATCCGTTTTCGTCCACGCCGCCTTCCCCTGTCCCGAGTCGCGAAGCGTCATGGCCTCGGAATCGACATGGTGCATCGTGCGAAACTTGTAAATCATGAAGCGCTGGCCATTCACGCTCATGCGCTCCTGACGAAAGATGACGGGGCCTGAACCTGAAAATCGGGTCAAGATCGCGATGATGATCATGGGCAACCCGAAGATCACCAGAGCCACGATGGAACCAAAGAAATCGATGACTCGCTTGACGACGTGGCCCCATCCTGCCAAAGGCGACTCGCGCACCGACAGGATCGGCATGCCTTCCAACTCGCTTACGGACATGTTGATCGGCATGTACTTCGGATTCATGTCGGGAATCACGCGAACGTCCAAGGGATGTTTCTCAAGTTGCAACAGCAAGTCGGGCAATTCCGCGGCCATACGACCGGGGAGCGCGATGAAGACCCCCGAAATTTCTTCTGTATCCAGGATGGTCTCAAGATCATTGATTCCCCCTCGAACCGGTAGGTCAACGCATTGTTGACGCTTGGGCGCGGCATGGTGACTGATGAAAAACGAGGGCTTGATGCCGGTCCACGAATTTCGTTTCAGGGTGTGAGCGACAACCTGCCCCAGACGACCATCGCCGATGATCGCAACATGACGGAGATTCCAACCCCGACGGCGAAGCGAACGCAAGATCACCCGAAAAGCGTAGCGCCAAAGCAACAGGACAAACGTGCTGAGCACGAAATACGTGCCATATTGGAGACGGCTGAAATCGCGGCCGTCGAAGAGGACTTTCCCGAACAAGGTGATGAACGCGATGGTCAGCCCCAGGCCGATGAGCGTCGCCTTGATGATGACCGATGCCTCATAGAAATAGCGCTGATCCCGACGAGGCTGATAAAGACCCACAAAGAGCAGGGACACCAGCATCAATGGCACAGCCACGAGCACCGGGATGCTGTGCGTGGCAAATCGAATGTTCGAGTCTTTGGGGGGAAGGTATTCATCAAGCAGGTGAAAGCGAACGAAATATGCCAAAACGACCGCGGCAACAAGCATCAACGTGTCGCAGGCAATGAGGACACTTCGAAAGAAGCGATGTTGATTACGGAGCACGCCTGAAGGGCCTTCCTGAGTATTCCTGCACTAGGTACTGAGATATCTTCAATTCACGATACAAGCCGCACATTCTATGGAATGTCGGCCCATGGTCCTGTTTCTCGCGGATTTTTCAACTCGGTGGCAAGTTCTTCAAAGTATTTTTTTGCTGAATCTGAGAGCGATTCCGGGGCGGCAATCTGTACCACCGCGAAGAAATCTCCCATTTTCCCATTGGCATCGCTTATCCCCTTTGCTTTGATTCGCAGTTTTCGGCCACTGGACGCGCCGGCCGGAATCTTCATCTCCACCGATCCATCAAGGAGCGGGATATTCACCACCGTACCAAGAGCCGCTTCCGCCACGGTGATGGGCACATCCACGTACAGATCGAGCCCTTCTCGTCGAAACAAGGGATGCTTGCCAATATGGACCGTAATGATCAGATCCCCCATGGGGCCGCCGGTGGGTGATGGTTGTCCCTTGGCTTTGACCCGAA
>JAPULD010000417.1 GCA_027295365.1 Planctomycetota bacterium | reverse complement strand
ACAGGTTCGAGTCCTGTATCGCCCATTTGAAACAGCCCTTTGTGAATGCAGGGGGCTGTATTCTTGCGCAGGGCATGAGTCCAGATTGAGAAACGGGGACTGCTCCGGAGAAATCCTCCCGAAGCTCTGGCAGGGTCACGTTGCCGGGTGGCGCCGGAAATGTCGTAATGTGATCCCGATCTCAGTTGATCTCAGGATTGAGAAGATGGATGATGATGTGGAATTTGAATCGTGATCAGTTCACCCCGCGCAACGTCGTGGCCCTCATCGCAGGCTGCTCCATGATGAACCCCTTTGATGGTGAATCAACATGAACCCTGAAACCGATACCTTTCTCGAACAATGCTGGACCCTCTTTGGAAGGTTCTGGCCCCTGCTGGCGTTTCTCGTGGTCGGCATCATTGTGCTCTGTTTCGTGTTTTTGAATAAAAAACCCAGGTCTTGAGCATCACGTTTCGACCGACTCCGCAGGATTTCGCATCCACCACTCGATGTCGCGGGTCTGGTCGGGCTCGAAAGGGTAACTTCAATACCATTGGCGACCGATATCGCAATGCGTCAATTGCGATCGTGAGTCTTGAATTGCAAGTGTGCACACGTGGATTCACCTCGAGCCGGGAATGAGTACATTCGTCTTGATGCGTATGTTGCATATCGCATGATGTTGATGACGTATACTGAAAATCATGCCCGATGAATCTCCACAACCCCGCAGCGTCGGCCATGGCGTCATGACCGCCTACGTGCTCCTGACGCCCTTGTTCTGGCGTTTTTTCCTGCTCTGGGAACGCAGTCAGTCGCTGCGATCCCACGATATTCGAGGCGTGCTATCCGACCTCGCGATCGGCATGGCTCTCGTCGTGGGCGTGACGATTCAGGTGAAACTGCTGCGTCGCTCGGCCTTCATCACGCTGCCCCTTTGGTGTCTCCTGCATTACGGGATCTACGAACACATCGTGGCCCTGGCCGAACTGCCCCGCATACGAGGGATCGGATATCTCTTCGATCGCACCTTCGTGATGGGATCTGTGTTGCACGTCACGCATCCCATGCTCCTTTTTCTCGTCGCCGGGCTGGGCGTCGTGATCGGATGGCGACTGAAGCTCAAGAATGACCTGCTGCGCCGATTGATTCCCGCGGCGGTGGGAACCGGTGTGTTGGTTCTTTCGATAAACTTTTGGCCCTTGAGTCCCAAGACGATGATGTGGCGTCAGCGGGATGCCATCAATGTTGCCCTGTCCGACCTGCTGGAGAAGACGAAGGCCAAGAAATCGGACAAGGCGGGCGAACTGCAGGCCTGGGTCGATCTGGACATCGTCGTCTCCCCCGAAGAGAAGGCCATCGTCGATGCGGCCTATGCGTCAGACCTGAGTGGAACCCCCCGATCCCAAGTCGAATTTCCGACGGAGGATCGTCTCAACGTCCTGCTCATCCTCGTCGAAGGCGTCTGCGGGGCGCACATCGAGTCCGTTCGGAAGCCCACGGGAATCTCCAGCCACATCAACCTGCCTTTTCTCGATCGTCTGGCCAGGACGAACATGAGTTATCACAACTTCGTTGCGCATCAACGTCAGACAAATCGAGGCGAGTACTCGATCCTGGCCGGCGATCTTCCTCGCCTGGCTACGTATGCCCCCAAGATGACCGACATCGCAAAGGCGGGGCAGACCACGAAACCCTTCCTGCCCGAGACCCTGAAACGACACGGCTATCGCACCGCGTACTACCAGGCGGCGCCGCTGGATTTCATGAATAAGGACCGTTTCATGCCGGTCGTGGGTTTCGAGACAGTGGTCGGCGACGGCGCTTTTGCGAAGGCCTATGCCCGGAACGAATGGGGTGTCGACGATCTCGCTTTTTACGAACAGACGTTCGACATGTTGATGGCCTTGAACGACGAAGAGGGGCCCTGGTTCGCGACGCTCCTGACTGTCGGGACGCATCACCCCTTCATCATTCCCGGTGCCTACGAAGAGATGGCGGATCTAAGCGATCGCGTTCGGGCGTTTTACTACGCCGATTCCGCGCTGGAGTGGTTGTGGGGCGAACTTGAACAGTCAGGAATTCTCGACGACACGCTGGTCATCGTGACCAGCGATGAATCGGGCGGGCTCGTCGGGCGGGGCGACGCCATCACCAAACGTCTGAGTATGCATTGGGGATTCGCCATCGTCTCGGCCCCGGGGGTGTCGGCCCAGGTCGTCAAGGAACCCTTCGGCCAGAGCGACATCGCGCTTTCTATCATGGATTACCTGGGATTGACCGACGAAGCGTCGGCATTCATGGGACGCAGCCTGTTTCGGTCCTACGAGGATCCCCGTCCTCTGTTCATCGGCAACACCTACGGTCGCTGTCTTGGTGTCTTTGATTCAAATCGAATTTGGCATGTGTATGACGAACGACTCGCGCCGCTGTTTGCCGCCTCGAGCGAAGCGGAAGCCATCTTTGCCGTGAAGGTGCTTCCCCGGGAGCCCGATGTACGCGGCTTGGTCTACGAAGCCGCCCGGCGCAGCATGGGCGCACTGAACGACTCGGATTGAAATGTCCTGGTCTTGTTCTTGGGGTAATCACACTGAACTCCGATCTGCCGGAGTCCTTTGTGGATGGATGCGAGAGTCACACGTTCGAATTCAGGTTACTTGGCAAGTGTGAAATGTGACATTTTTACTGCCTAAGGCTACGAGTCGCATCAGGTGGTCTGCTACTGAATGTCAGGCAGGGCGGGGGGCGGCTCGATCGTCGATACGACGGATTCCGGGTGTATTGGGGGTTTCGACTCGGTGGTCCCGGTCAGGAGCGGAACTGTCGTTCGATAATTTTGACGACGGATCAACTCGTCGATCGTCATCGCGAGTCCACACTCGGGGCAGATGCATTCGGAGAGACCGACGAGCGAGTAGCCGCATTCGGGACAGGTGACGTCGATGATGCCATCCCGAAGGGCCAGCGCCTTGCCACCGCCCCGGCGATACCCGAGGGTCATGAGCAGAAACAACGTCAATCCCAAGCCTAAGGCGAGGATCGAGGCGATAAAGAATTCCTCGCTCTGGACGGTTTCCTCAACAAAGAATGCCATTGGAATCGCAATCATCCAGACTCCGAGAATGCAAAAGAACGTCTTCAGCGGTTTGCGCCATTTACGGAAGCTCGCCCAGATGAAAACCAGAGCAACGCACCACGTGACCCCGGCCAGCCCGATCCCGATGGCGATGTGATGATCATCCAACCTCAACGACAGGTCTATCAATCCCAGCATGATGAACATGATGGAAAACAAGCCTCCCGCGGCGGCCAGGCTCAGTCCCACACGAGGCACCCACCCCGCCTGACCAATCTGGAGGTCGGCCCAGAGCGAAGGATCCTCGGGATCATGTCGCAACCATCTGAACATGGATCAATCTCACTCTAATCCTTGGGGATCGGGGAGTTGGCGTTTCAGGGTGATGCCGGGTGAAAGCCCCATTCGTGGTTTTCCTCGTTCATTCTCAAGAAGGATCACGATATGCTGTGCCTTTGGTAGGAGTACACAGGGAAGTAGTGGCCGCTTGCCGAGCAAGGGATTTGGGAATGAATTTTCGACCTCGCAGTATCCTGATCCGGGTCAGGAATCAAGCCAGCTCGATCCGGATGAGCCTCGATGAGGCGCTTCTACTTCGCTCGATGGCGAAGGCGGCCTGTCTGCCCGATCGCCACGTCACCAACTCGTATGGTCGATTCCTCAAGGGCAAGCGAGTGGCGCTGGTAGGCCCCGCACCGACCATCGAAGGTTCGGGCCAGGCGGATCACATTGAATCGCATGACGTGATCGTCCGATTGAACCACGCCTTGCCGGTGCTCCCGGAATTGCAGATGGATGTCGGCCAGCGGACGGATGTGCTGTATCACAACCTTTGGCGTGATCACCCGAAGGCGTGTCCGTTTCCGGAACTCTTTGATCGACTCGAGCGGGAAGTGCAATGGGTGTGTGCCGTCCACCCGCACCTGGATCTTGATCATCCCTATGGACGCGATATCGATTGCTTTGTCGAAGACCTGGCGGGTCGAGTGCCGTTTCACGTACCCGGCGCGATAGGAAGCCTGAAACTGCATCGAAAACTCTGCACGCGACCCAACGCCGGGGTCTGTGCAATTGTGGACCTCCTCGGGTTCAAATTGCGCAGCCTTTACATCACCGGCTTCACGTTCTATGAAGGTTCCCGGAACTATCACGTCGGCTACGTGGGCAATGGCACCGGGGATTTCCACGATCAGGATCGTCAACGGGCGTTCATCACGAGAACGATTCATCGGGATCCGAGGGTCCGAGTGGACGAGCCACTCAGGAAGATTCTCGAGGCACCCCAAAGCGCACATCAACGTGCGTCCAAGGCGGAGAAAAATCCGTGAACATCGTCCTCCTGACGGGTCGCGCCGGCAGCAAATCAATCGTTGACAAGAACCTGCATCCGGTTCTGGGCCGACCGCTCGCTTTTTATCCGATGCACGCCGCGACCTTGGCCCGGAAAGTCGATCGGATCTATATTTCCACCGATTCTCCCGGGCTCCAGGCCTTGGCCCTTGAACTCGGGATCGGAATTATCGATCGTCCCCCCGAGTTGGCGGGCGACGATTCGGAACTGGGGGATGCCCTGGTGCATGCCTTGTCTTCGTTTGACGTCGAACCCACGTACCTCATCACGATGCATTGCAATTGCGCGGTGCATCGCGAAGGCCTGATCGACGAATGCATCGCCATGATGGAGACGAATCCCAATGCCGATTCATGCGTGACGGGGGGGATCGAACAGTCGGTTCATCCATTTCGAACCAAGCGGATTGATCGGGAAGGGTACCTGCACCCGTGGCTGGAGATGCCCGAAGGCACCTCGACCAATCGGCAGGCCTTGTCGCTTTGCTTCATCCTTGATGGCGCGGTGCGAGTCTTGAGGGTTGCTTCGTGCTTTCCGAACACTGGGCAAAAGCCATTCACCTATTTAGGGCGTCGAATCCTTCACGTGATCAACGACAGTGGGGGGATGTGCATGGTCTGGATGACATCACCAGGGCTCAGGCCTTGTTGCGCGCCAGGGGTTGGGAAAAAGGTTGAAAGCCTTTCAAATTCCCTAACATTACGCCTGGAAGTACCGATAATACGGTTACGAAGGCTCGTCCCTCAATTTATCGAATGAAATTGGCTCCGGAACGACTTCTTCAATCTCCAGCCTATGATCCCAGCCCACCATGAATTCATCTGACCAACGACATCTTCGAAACGTCGCCATCATCGCCCACGTCGATCATGGCAAGACC
>JAPULD010000416.1 GCA_027295365.1 Planctomycetota bacterium | reverse complement strand
GGTTGACACGTTGAATTCAAATTTTCAGCGCGAGGATTACGAGTCGGCGGTGCAACGCTGCCGGGAATACATCGCGGCGGGCGACGCTTTTCAGATCGTCATCAGCCAGCGTTTCGAGCGTACGAGCCGCGCCGACCCGTTCGAGATCTACCGGGCGCTTAGGATCGTGAATCCGAGTCCCTACATGATCTACCTTCAGGCGCAGGGATCGATCCTCGTGGCGTCGAGTCCCGAGATCCTGTGCCGAACCAAGGATGGGGTCGTGACCAATCGTCCTCTGGCCGGGACCAGAAAGCGTGGCGCATCGCTGCAGGAGGATCTGGACCTTGAACAGGACTTGCTGGCCGATTCCAAGGAACGAGCCGAGCACATCATGCTGGTGGATTTGGGGCGCAACGATCTGGGCCGAGTTTGTGAACTGGCGAGCATCGAGGTGCCGTGCATTTTTGAAATTGAGCGTTACAGCCACGTGATGCATCTCAGCTCGACGGTGACGGGAAGACTCCTTGAGAAACTCGATGCCTGGGATGCCCTCAGGGGGACGCTCCCCGTGGGAACCGTCAGCGGGGCTCCCAAGGTCAGGGCCATGCAGATCATCGACGAACTCGAACCCACGAAACGAGGCCCCTACGCCGGGGGCATCGGTTTCATCGGTCTCAATGGCGACATGGACATCGCGATCGCCCTCCGCACAATGGTCATTCCCACGGCTCAGCACAAAGATGGCCTCTGGACCGTCCATCTCCAGGCCGGGGCGGGGATTGTTGCCGATTCCAAGCCCGAGGCGGAGTACGAGGAGACAATCAACAAGGCCGCGGCCTTGGGCCGGGCGATCGATCTCGCCGAGGCGGCATTTGGGACCGACGGATAAAATCCAGCTTCTTCACCCCCGGAATCCCCCCGGACCGACTTTTCTACTCCCCAATCCCCATTCCCTACTCCCTTCCCCTCTTTTTTCCGATTTGCTCCTAAGAAACTCGTTCATGGGTCGTCAACCTTCCAGAATGGCCGATCGAACTCGATCGGGCCTGCGTACAGATGAGGGACCGACCCGTCCGACGTTGGGGAGCCTTGCGTGCCTGATGCTGATGTAAATGCGAACGACTACGAAGTGAACGCCCAATGGGTTCAGGATGTGGTCGAGGCCAATCAGACGGCGTTGCTCAGGCATGTGGTTCGCTACTTCAAGGGGGATGTCGAACGGGCTCGGGACGTGGTGCAGGACACCTTCCTCAAACTGTGGCAGGCCGATCGTAAGGAGATCGAGCCGCACCTGGTCCAGTGGCTGTTCACGGTGAGCAGAAACCGGGCCCTGGACGTGTTGAGGAAGGAGCGTCGAATGACGGCACTCAGCCCCGGAAACCCGCCCCCGGATACAGTCAGCCTGAGTCTCAATGGCTCCACGACTCCGGATAGGCAACTGGTCGAACGCGAATGCAAGCGCGAGGCTCTCGACCTGCTCGATGAGCTGCCCGAGAAGGAGTCGGAGGCGATTCGCCTCAAACTCCAGGTCAGTTTGAGCTACAAGGAGATCGCCCAGGTGATGGGACTGACCGTCTCGCACGTGGGTGTGCTCATTCATCAGGGGCTCAAGTCCATTCGTGCCGAACTGGAGACGCCTTCCATCGAAACTACCACTGCAACTGGACTCTCGGGGAGTGGGGGGAGGTCATGACCATGAACGACCAGAACAAAACGTTTGAATTCGATGAAGCGACCCTGACCGCCTACGCATTGGGCGAGGTGAGCGATGACGAGCGGAAAGCCATCGAGGCCGCGCTCGAGACCGACGACGCCCTGCGCGCCGAGGTCGAGTCGATTCGCGCCACGGTTGCCATGCTCGAAGGTGAGTTGGGCGATGAGCCCGAGTTGTCGCTGACCGGCAAGCAACGCGAGACCATCGCCGCGGGTCCGAAGCCGATCCTGAACGATCCGTCGATCTTTGTGGTCACAAGGACGAGGCGAATCGTCTCGGGTCTGGCCGCCGCGGCCATGATCGCCCTGACTACGACCGCGTGGATCTACTGGGATCGCCCCGACGCCGGACCCGATGGGGGGTTCGCCATCCTGCAGGAGGCGGCTGACAACGCCCCGGGCGATGCGGCGCTGGATTTCGTCCGGGACAGCATGGTATTTCGCAGCGAGGAATCGCTGAAGGAGAATCGCCAGCGCGGATTGGCCTCGGAGATGGTCCAGGCTCCAAGTCCTACAGTCTCTGCGGATACTGAGGCTCTCGAAGAGTCCTTTGCCGATCAGGACGATGATCGTCTGGATGAATCGAAGGTCGAGTGGGATCAGGCCAAGAAGCAGGCCGAACCACCGATGGAAAGCATGGAAAAAGCCAACGAATTGGCCAACGCCGGTGCCATAATCGGTGGCAAGGCCGGTGAGTACAACAACGAGAAGCCGGATGAGCAGACGCGAGGCGACGATGCAAGTCCATCAATTGTCGCGGCTGTGTCACCGGCTCGAAACGCCGGCGCCGAAGCTCCGGAAAAGGAAGAGGCCGAAGCGCAGACGAAAACGACGAGTGACTTGAAAACAGAAATCATCGACAAGGCGGGTCTACTCTCCAGCGATGAGGTCAGCAAATTGACCGACAAGGAATTGGAGGCCCTGGCCCGGGAATTGGAGAACGATGAGATCATCGTTTTCAACAAGGCGCCGGGATTAGATCTGGCCGGTGCCCTCAATCAGGGAAACAATCCTGAAGCTGGCGAAGCCGGTTCGACGAGCGAGCCGAACGTCATCACGGTGGATCGACTGCGGAAACTGGAAGCCGATTCTAAATATAATGATCCTGTTTATTATGCCCCAAAGGATGTTTCAGCTGTAGAAGCAGTAGCAATCAGTCAAGGTCAAGGTGCGGCAGGTGGAATATTCGGTGATCCTACGATCACTGCTGAACAATCGATCGAGTTCAATTATCGTGGGGGGGACCTCGATGGGGATGAATCCGATGCGTTGGGTAATGCGCTTCTTCAACTTTCCAAGGATATGGAAGAGCGTGATTTGCCAGATGCGAGCCATGGTGTACGTGGTGCGCCCAGCCCAGATGAATCGAGTGTGCGGAACAGCCGGACGATTGTCCGATTACTCGCTGGGATCAAAAGAGTTCAAGACCAATTACATAGCGTTCAAGACCGATTAAATAAGGAATTCGATCCCTTCGAAAGAAATCGGAAAAAAAGAAATGGGTTGGATTCTCTGCTTGAGCGATTGTATGAGGAGCTCGATCAACACATCCGCAAGGACAAGGACCTCGTCCTCAAGTACGACGGCCTAGCTCGGATGTATCACCGCAAGATGGCGAAGAGCACCGAAGGCTATGCCTCCATCGTCGACAACCCATGGATGCGACCCGTTGGCACGAAAGCTCTTTCCACGTTTTCCATCGACGTGGATACCGCGTCCTACGCGAACATGCGTCGCTTCGTGACGCAGGGCTCGCTTCCTCCCAAGGACTCGATCCGTATCGAGGAGTTGATCAACTACTTCAGTTACGACTACGCCGCGCCGACTGACGAAGACGAGCATCCTTTCACCACGCACATCGAGATCGCCGATGCCCCCTGGAATCCTGAGCATCGACTCGTCAAGATCGGCCTCAAGGGGCGCGAAATCGCGATGGACAAGCGGCCCTCGTCCAACCTCGTCTTTCTGATCGACGTATCGGGTTCCATGAAACCCCACAACAAGCTGCCTTTGCTCAAGGCTTCCCTGAAGATGCTCATCGAGCACCTCAATGGCGATGACATGATTTCCATCGTGGTGTATGCCGGCAATTCTGGGCTGGCGTTGCCTCCCACGCATTGCGATGCCCGGGAATCGATCCTCATGGCGATCAACAACCTCGAAGCGGGTGGCTCGACGAACGGCGGGGCGGGGATCGAACTCGCATACCGTCTTGCCACTGAGAATTTCATTACCGGGGGCGTCAACCGCGTGATCCTCGCCACCGATGGCGATTTCAACGTAGGCGTCACGGAACTGGGTGATTTGCACTCGATGATCGAAGCCAAACGCGACACGGGAGTTTTCCTCAGCGTCTTGGGATTCGGCGAAGGCAACCTCAAGGACAACACCATGGAGTTGCTCGCCAACAAGGGCAATGGCAACTATTCCTATATTGACGGCTTGCAGGAAGCGAAAAAAGTCCTGGTCGATCAGGCCACGGGTCTGCTCGTCACAATCGCCAAGGATGTGAAGATCCAGGTCGAATTCAACCCGGCCAAGGTCGGGGCGTACCGCCTGATCGGTTACGCCAACCGCATGCTGAAAGCCAGGGATTTCAACGACGACACCAAGGATGCAGGCGAGATCGGTGCGGGGCACACCGTGACGGCACTCTACGAAGTGGTTCC
>JAPULD010000415.1 GCA_027295365.1 Planctomycetota bacterium | reverse complement strand
TCTGGCCGTCGTCCTGCACAAGCTGTATGCCGTGGATTGGGCCTACACCGCTGCCGGATCTGAATTGAATCAGGAACTGACCGATGACGACAAGCTGCTGCTGGATGTCGTCGGTCAATGGTTGAACGAACCCAACGAAGTGAACCGCCGTCTCGCGATGGAATCTGCCGATGCCGGTGGGTACGAATCGACCGCGTGTTGGGCGGCCGCGGCCGTCGGCTGGTCGGGCGGAAGCCTGGCTCCTGCCGACATTCAGGTGGTTCCGCCTCCCGATGATCTCACCTCCAAAGCGATTTTCGGTTGCATCAGCATGATCGCGGTGCAGAATTCCGCCCAGATCGAAAAACGTGCGGCCCAACTGGTCGAATTGGGTCTTCAGTTTGCCGCCCGACGCCCCATTCCACCGCCACTGTATTCAGGGGAACAAGAAGAGAAACCGAAGGACACCCCACCCCAGAAGCCCATGGTTCAATCACCACCTCCGATCCCTCCCAAGCCGGTGACACCGCCAGCCCCTGCGAAACCGGTTCTCAATCCACCCCCACCCAAGTTCGTCCCCCCCAGACCACGCACCAGCGCGCCCCAACCCCCGCCTGCTTCACCCGGCCCGTGGTCAACCGATCCGCTTTAGGAATCACGTATTGCTTGTCACTTCACTCGCTTTCGCTGCGGATGATGAGGCCATGCAATCGATAGACCGTATGACTCCGATCGTGCTGACGGAGTTTCCAGGTGAGATCATCAAACTCGTCCACGAGCCGAAGCCTACGCAACGCTTCAGGCCGATCGTTTGAGGTCAACAACGATCGCAGTCTTGATTCCGCCGCGCCCCCATCCTCGCCACGTTGCGAGTGACCTCCGATCCAGGATTCAACCGGAGTGACGCCCCCTGACCAGTCATAAGGACAGGCCAGATATGCCGTGCCCAGTGGCCCAAGTACGCGGGCAATCGATTGCAACAGGGCCAGGGGCGAGGCGACGGAGTCCAGGACATTCATGCCCGCGACTCCACCACATTGCGAACCGCGAAGCGGAAGGGCCTGGGCATCACATAACCAGAAATCAACCCGTTCGCTTCCTTCAAAGGAAACGGGAAACGTGCGTCGATCGTAGGCGATGCCGATCCGTCGGCGGGGATAACGGACCACGCCTTCGCGGAGAGCCCGAGAGGCAACCCGAAGCATCGCGAAGTTGAGATCAATCCCCAGCACGAGCCCATCGGTATGTGTCGCCAACTCGAACGTGTGTCGCCCCGTGGCGCATCCCAGGTCGAGCAACGGACCTTCGCAACGACCGGATCGTTCAAGCAGTTGCCGCAGGCACATCACGCTGGTGGAGTCACCGGAATCAGTCTCGTCAGGATCGAATTCCGAATAATGATCCCACGCATAGGAACTCAACATTTGTCGAGTGTAGTCGTAGGCCGAACCGGGACCGGCGCAGTCGCCCAGCAGGCTCTCGGTGGCTGCCCCGAGATCATCACGGGCGTTGAGCAATTCGAAATGATCTCTGATGAAATCCCGGACCGACGGCACCAGAATCGGGATGCCGTCAAGGATCGGGTATTCTTGCTGACATGCTTCATCGGGACAATGCAGACGCCCTTCGATGATGTGTTCACCCGTTTCACGACTGATGTCCTTCAATTGCAAGGGAACATCGATCTCGCGCTCCATGCGGCAGCGAGGGCAGATCGGCTGAATAGATTCGTAGTGCGACCTTCTCAAGGGAATTCAACCGATCATGACGGTCGGGCAACAAGGGGGCATGATCTTGCCCACCGGAGCAGGGATCGGAGCCACGCAACTCGGATGCATGGTCATGTCGTTCATCCGGGCCGCCGGCATCTTGCCGATCAGTACCGTGAATGAGCCCATGGCGATCTGGCCCGGTCCTGCTGGGACGCAGCCGGGAAGCATGCAGGGGGCGGACATGTCCATCACACGGGCGGCGGGCATTTTGCCGATCATGACCGTCGGCTCACCCTTGATGATCGGCAAGGGAAGTCCGGGATGAGGCACCGGGGTGGGCGTCGGGGCGGGGGGATGGATCGGCGCATGGCAATGCGGCGTATCTTGCTTGATCATGTCGCCCATTCTGGCTGCCGCCATACCCATGATTCGGTCCTTTCCCTTGATCGATCTCCGAAACGATATGATACCATTTCCCCAGTATCAGCAGGAAAAAAGGTGGACAATTCCCCCATCGGACGCCTGAGTTGGCGATAAGTACGACCCATGAACGGATATTCCGATCTGTCCTACGATTCCATTCGAGCCGCAGAAGAGGCGGGGCTTTATTACACCAGCCAGACCGAACCGGGCTATATCCGCAAGCGCAAAGGCAAGGGCTTCACCTACGTTAATCACACCGGGCATCGGATCAGCGCCAGAAAGCATCTTGATCGCATCGAGAGCCTGCACATCCCCCCGGCCTGGGAAGCCGTCTGGATCTGCCGCGACGAGAAGGGTCATCTCCAGGCCACGGGCATCGACAAGAAGGATCGACGGCAATACCTCTACCACCAGCTCTGGTCGAAACTGCGCAACGATGCCAAGTTCGACCGGATGCTGCCGTTCGCGGCGAAACTGAATGCGATCCGTACCCGCTGCGAGAAGGACCTGCGAAAACGATCCCTCGCCAAGGACAAGGTCATCGCCCTCGTGATCACGTTGATGGACATGTCCTACATCCGCATCGGCAACGACGAATACGCGCGCAGGAACAATTCCTATGGGCTGACCACGCTCCAGGACGATCACGTCACGTTCGAGAATGGTCACGCCACGTTCTCCTTCACCGCCAAGAGCGGCAAGCAACGCTCGATCGTCTTCAAGGACAAGAGGCTCTCCAAGTTGATTCGAGATTGTCGTGACATCCCGGGGGCGGACCTCTTCCAGTATTACGACGCAAAGGGTCAGCGCCACGACATCAAGTCCAACCACATCAACGAGTACCTGCTCGAGATCACCGGAATGCCCTTTACCGCCAAGGACTTTCGCACCTGGGGCGGGACGCACCTCGCCGGGGGCTGTCTTGCCTCGCTCGAACCAGATCCCAACGAAAAGAAACGCAAACGCCAGGTCGCGAAGATGGTCAAGGAAGTCTCACTAGCGCTGGGCAACACGCCGGCGGTCTGCCGGAGTTCCTACATCCATCCCCGCCTGATTCAGGATTTTTTCGATGAGACGTTCCACGAGCAATGGGACAACGCCCTGAAAAAAGCGGCGAAGTCGAGGGCGAAGCTGAACCCCGACGAGAAGGTTGTGATGTGCTACCTCAAGCAGTAGCCCCCCCGGATTCAGCTCGAACTCGCCATAAGTTCCTACGATCAGAATCGAGCGCGTCGGAAAATCCCGTCGGTCGAGTCCTGAGACCCGACAGGGCGTCATTCGAATCTCGACGGGTCTTTGGGACCCAACCGACGAAGATAGACCGCAGTCATTACGTCAGGTTTGCATCGTCGAACTTGCTTTCCGGACCGGCGTGAACCCTTGAGAAAAGCCCGCTCGCTTGGCGAACGGGCTTTCAGGCGAATGGAGCAGAAGGGGATCGAACCCTTAACCTCATCCTTGCGAAGGATGCGCTCTCCCAGTTGAGCTACGGCCCCATGTTCTCCCCTCATCGGACGAATCAGGGGCCTTCTTGATCGCATTTCGGCTCGTGCTCCGAATCAATTCGGGGTTTACGAATTCACTGCATTCATGGACACGCCCCCCACCCCGCGAGCAGATCGAGCAGATCCTCGACGTCAACATCATTGTCCCCGTCGATGTCAGTGGGGCACGGTGCCGGGCATGGTCCCCATGCCGCCAACAGATCAAGCAGGTCTTCGACGTCGGTGGCGCCACTCGCATTTGTATCACCCGGACAGACATCCACCCACGTCACGACCTCGTCGAGGATGTCCACGACAGTCTCGCCGCTCGTTGAGGTCACCAGGAATTCGAGTGAATCAAGTTCAAAGTCGATCGGGCCACTCGACCTTAACGTCAGAGCCACCATTTCGGTCTCAATCGTGTCACCCAGGACGGAGGCCTGACCCGTGATCGCGATGTCGTGGGGCGTATCCCATGTAACTCGATGGACAACCCCCGTCGGATTGCCGGCTGGATCCACCAACAATTCAAACTCATACGTATCCGGGACGAGGGAAACCAAGGAAGTGGCGACGATTCCCGCATTAAGATCCCCGCCAAAGCCAAGTTCCTTTTCAGCAATCATCACTCGCACGTTGATTGTCGAACCAACGAGCCAGGGCGAAGGTGGGGAGACAGTCCAGTTGCGAGTCGAGCCGTTGAGATCAAGACTGACGCTGGAAATAGTCTCATCGCCCCCGGCGATGCCACTGGAGGCCTTGGCATCCCACGTCCAACTCTGGTGTCTCAATCCGCCACCGCCGCCCCTGAGCGACAAGGCGATGGCGCGGGGTTCCATCTGCACTTGTTTGCGTAAACCATAGGGCAGGGGCCTGATGATCACGCCGTCCTGGCCCGACGAGCCGATGTTCTCAAGTCGCGGATGGGGAACCTGCACGAGTTCAACCCCCCGAAGACGTGCCTGCCCACTTGCGCTGTGACTGTTTCCATCGAACAGGACGCCTTCAGCGCCCAGCGCCATCGTGGATGATTCCTGTTGCTTGAACCGAACCCCCGTGACATAGGAGGCCCCCACCGTGGTGATGGCGCGGTTGATCACCTGGATCCTGTTTCCCAGGACGGACGGACCCGAGGTCATGTTGATGGGGGTGTAGACGCCAAGACCCATGAAGTCATAACCAATCCCACTCCAGGTCGAGAAGTGAGGTAGGTTTCTTGAC